>CAKNAD010000196.1 GCA_929200515.1 Candidatus Gorgonimonas leptogorgiae
TCAAAATTTTAAAAATAGTTTATTAGATAATATCAAAATTGCTAATTTTTATTTTGCATCAATATTAATAAAAGAGTTATACAGCAAAGTTAATCCAATTCAGCAAGCAGTATCAGCAAAGTTTGTAACTAAATTATTATCTTGTTGTTATAAAAATAATCATGCAAGCAGATTAATTTTACCTAAAATAACTCAACATTTAAAAGAATATATTACAGCTGAAAAAATATCGCAATTACCATTAGGTACATTAACAGATAGTATATTGAATACTGCAAAAATTACAGGTGGTAGAACTATTCAAGTAGATATATCAACAGAAACAGCTTTATTTTATAAATTTAGAAAACCTAAAGAGAAGTTAATAGAGTTTGTTAAAGAAGGTTATGTTTTTAATTTTTTTCACCATAATGACTATGGTAAATCTTTAAAGCGCAAGTTAAAAAGTAGCATACCTGAATTACAAAAAATGGTGCGTATTCCAGTATCTAATTTACCTAAGCATATTTTCAACTGTGAAGATGGTATTGATAAATTTACAGATAATCAAAATATTGAATGTGTAGATGTATTAGTATTTTCAGCTTCCATAGATTATTTAAAATATGCTCATAAACTAGATAGCAACAATAAAGAAAATCCCTACCAAAAAGCAGAAGCGGGAATATTAAAAGCATGTCATGATATTGGATTATTCACATCTATAGGCATTTACCATACTAGTACCTTGCCAGCATATCACTTTGCTGGTGAGGGTCGTGAATGGGGAGCTTTGCATATGCTCTTTAGAAAAATAACAGTAGGTTTTTGTCGAGGAGAGCTAAAGTATCCAGTTGGTAGTGATATAAATATGGTAGGTAAATTAGAAAAATGGGCTACTACGGCAACAAATAGGCCAGATTATGGTTATACTGGATTGCGTGATTTTGGTGATTGTGAATTTTTTGGTGAAATTTTAGGTGCATTGCAGTATCAAGATAGCAAGAATGTAAAAAATTTTCCAATAATTATTCAAAATATTCTAGCAGTAAATACTATTTGTGAATGCTTGTTAGCTGCGGTACTATTGTATTCTAGAATGCACAAAACTTCAATAGAATATCATTATAGAAATAACGAGTATAAACACAAAATAGCTAGTTTTATTGAAGAAATTTTTTCTAGTTTCTTAACAGGGCGGTTTCAGAATAATAATATTAATTTAGCAAAGTTTATGCAATTATCAACAGATGATTATAGCAAATGGTTAGATCGTACTGTTACAGAAATTTTATATTGGACAGCAGAAAAACATGATGCAATAGAAAATCAAACTCTTAATATAGATGTTAACGATCATGTTACAGAGCATATAAAAAATAGGAAATTACCAGAAGATTTATACGATAATTATGATATTCTAAGTAATCACAGTTTTAAATTTTACTATGATAATACAAACTTAGGATGCGATAACGCAACCTTCCCATTATTAGCATTAATGAAATTTATATTTCTATTTAATGTCCGGCTTCATGATCATATAGTCTAGCACTTATTTCTTTGCTTTTATACACGTGGCAGTTAGAAATGCGGGTTTTCAGCAAGTGATTATAAGTTTTTAGCCACGGCAGTGTTAGTCTCGGCTAAATCAAGAAATACTAACGCGGGATAAAGGCTTAGAAGCCTTGCACTCTGGGGCTATTAAAAAAATCTACTTAATCATTAAAACACTTTGAAATGCGCTTGCATTCGGGCAGCATTTTGCCTCGAATTAGATCTTTTTCTTTAGCCCTGAAACCTAGCATTCCCAGTTGCCAGGTGTATATACTTGTTCGATATCGCCGCCAATTTTATCTGCGCTAATAAGCTTAAAGTGAGAAATACTTGAGATTAGATCATAGATATCATCTACCGATGAAGTCTGGTATGATTTATTTAATAATGGCATAAATAAACAATAAACTTTACTTGCAAAACTTTCTGTAACACTTAAAGCAAGAAAAGTATCAATATTCATAGTATAAAATCCGGGTTTTAGATTGTTAAGATCATTTTTTAAAATATTTTCTACCTTAGAAGGACGTATAAATGTGTTGTCCATATTTTCTAGATATCGGTTCTTCATACCTATGTTGTATTTAACTATTATAGCAGCTATTATTATATCTTTTTCCTCTGCTGTGATATTTTGTTTATCTTGATAAATAAGTCGATTTAATTCTAGTGCTAATAATGTATTTTCAATTATTTTTTTATTAACCGCGTCTTTCTCAATTTTTATATTTTTGTCATCGGTAAACAACTGTCTATAATTAAGTTCAATCCAGGTATCCACAATACCAATTAAAGTTGCGTTAAAAAAAGCAAGAGTTTGATCTCCTGATATGCCAAGCAACCAATATAAATTTTCAAATATTATTGGAAAATCAGATGTGTCAAACAATGATGTATTGATTTGGCTTACAGATGGATCTTTTAAGTTTTGTTTCATAACATAGTCATTAAAAATTCTTTCTAAACATTGTTTTTTACGTGTTAGGTAGTACATCCTAGGTTTGCTTCCCGCTATATCTCTAACAATTTTATAAACAATTTTTATAAAAACAGTATAAACACCACTAACTATTATATCATGTAATATCCTACTAGAATAAGATACCTCTGTATTATTATATAATGAAGCACTTATTGCCGCTACTGAACCTAATAATATAGCTGTATTCCATGATGGAGGTGGGGATAGGTAAGTAATAGAATCGATATGTTCCCAAGCTAATTGTAGTTTTTTTTCATCAATACAAAGACCTAAATTAGAACCTTTACTCAAGTTATATACGCTTTTCAATTCTTCCTGTAAAGTATGGTCTGTACGATTAACAATCTTTACCTTATAGCAATGCATTTGTAATAAATTTTTTTGTTCTTCTGTGCTAGTATTTTTTATAATCGAGTCAATGATTTTATCTGTTTTAATGTTTCTAGCCATTAAATCATTTTTTAATACAGAATATCCACAAAAATGAAGTTTAGCTGTTGTAGGTTGGTTATTAGAAGTAACGTTAATTGGTGAGTTGATTGCATTAGCTAACATATTTATAACTCCTATTGTAATATTTGTTGTAATTTTAATTTATTAGTGCATTAAATTGTGTAGTAGAAAAACTAGCAGATTGTTAAAGTACTTAAATTATATGCAGTTAGTAGATATATTTATTTAAATAAATTAGAGTTATTTTATTAATACACAATATTTTTATTAGTGCTCCAACTATCTAGTGGTAATATATATACAAAACAGTTGGAAGTAAAGGTTTTTAGTGAGTAATTAAACCTATTTTTACTAAGATCTGAAAACATGTATCTTCAAGTAGAAGGCGTATATTTATTTAATGTTATCAAGTATGATTTTATTGATATTAATAGAGTTGTAATATAAAAAATCAGTTAATTAAATTAATAGCTAACTAAAAAAATAGAAAACAAACGAAACCTTGACAAAATATACACGTGGCAGTTGCAAATGCGGGTTTTCAGCAAGTGATTGTAAGTTTTTAGCCAAGGCAGTGTTTTGCAGATTTAGTGTCGACTAAATCAAGAAATACTAACGTAGGATAAAAGCTTAGAAGCCTTGCCCTCCGTGGCTATTAAAAAGATTTAATTCATCGTTAAAACACTTTGAAATGCACTTGCATTCGGGCAGTATTTTGCCTCGAATTAAACCATTTTACTTAGCCCTGAAACCTAGAATTTTCATCTGCCACGTGTATATAGCAACTCAATATTTACCTTGATATTTAAAAAATTATAATTTTACACTGTATGAAATTGAACGAAAATTTTTTTAATGTAGATATTACTAGCTTATAATAAACTTTATGTATCCTATACTTTCTTAATTGTGAAATTATCGTAATAGCTATTTTCAGGTGAATTAGAGTTAAAATATAAATTGCCTGTAATAATCATTGGTGGTAGTTTTACTACAGCTTTTTCAGCTCCAAAAAAACTAACTACCTCAATTCCATTACAAACTAATTGACTTTGCATTTGTATATTATTTCTTATATAATCAACATCTAAATTAAAAGTAAAATCATTAGTTAAATTTATATCGTAGTTTTCACTTGGTAAATTAAGCACTTGTTTTAAATGGTTTTTAAGTACTTGGCTACTAGCAACAGAGCCAGCTTGCGTTGCTTCTAGTAAAATTGCATTTTCTATTTGCTCTTGATTATCTAAAGAAGAAATACTAACAAAATCATGAACATTATTTCTACAGAAATCAACCCATTCTTTCATAGCGCTATTTTCATGACTAACCTCTTTTTTTATAGCATTTTTTGCACAACAATCTTGAAAAATCTTGTTGCTTTTTGGTTCGGATTTCCAAATATTTTCCCCTTCTTTATTTAGAGTAATATCAAGATTAAAATTTCTTGTTGAATCTCTAATACATTGATTAGTTACACTATCAGTATTTGATAAGTTCTTATATTGTGTATACTTAGTATAAGAATTTACAGCAGATAAGTCTGTGCTGTTTAATTCATCTTTATTTATTATTTTGTCTATAGATGCATTTTTAATTAATTGAGAGATTAAGCTATATAAAGTATTATGTATTTTTTTTTGAAGAATATTCATTGGAGAACTATTTGCATAAAACCCGATGTCATCTAAGTTTTCGTTAATTTCATCAATGACTGCAATAAGATTACTTAGATTATCTGCATCTATATTATGAGAGGTTGATATATAATTTATAAATGAATCTTGAAACTTTTGTTGATCTAAATTATTAAAAATATTTATTGTATCTTGATTAAGGTTATCTCCTGTTTGTATGGCTTTCATTAAATTAGAGTAGCTTTCTTGCAAATTTAAAGTATTACCTGAAATAGTGTCATGATTATTTGTATTGACAGCAGATACCTTTCTATCTCTAATTTGTGTTTTAAGGCCATAACTTTCTGCATTAGTATCTTGATAAGTTTTTAGTTGCTCACTAGATACAGGTTTTACCTGAGGTGATGGCTTTGAAGGTTTTGATTTTACCTTAGATAATAGTGCTGGAGATTTTTTTTTATTTTTTAACATTTTATTATTATTAGCAAATTTAGCTTTTAGTTTGCTTATGTGGTTATGCATATCCAAAATAACACTCCTTATCTATCATACTATTTAATTAATTTCACTATGTTTTTTATTTAATAAAGCTACAGTTAAATTTTATTTTTTACAGCATCGATATACTACTAGCTTACGAAAGTGATAATTACTTGTTGAAAATCATCACTTCCAACTGCCACGTGTATAAAACTAAATAAAAAAATTTATTTAGTAAAACCACTAGGCGTTGCACAGAATAAGTAGCATTTAATGCTCTGTATACAATTTAATTATAGACAACTTTTAGGTGTTTTAAAAATTTAACTAAATTATCTGTTTTTATAGTCTTTTTGGCTTTTAAACTGCGTTACTACTTTTAAATTTGGCATCTTGTGGTAAATATGAAAGTTCTTGTGCATGCATAGCATAAAAA
>CAKNAD010000197.1 GCA_929200515.1 Candidatus Gorgonimonas leptogorgiae
ATCTTTTTAATTGCTCCCATCGGGCAAATTTATCTTAAAAATTGAAGATACCGATTAACTTGATAAATCATAAACTCTTTACAATAGCTAGGTCTTGAGTTAGATAAAAGTACAGCAAAGAATCTTGTAAATAACAAAGATCTCTATTCAAGTACTTTGATAAATTTTGTGATAAATATTTTATCATCCCGTACTGCTTACCACTATAAACAAAATAGCTTCTATAATTTCTGGAATTGATAATAAACTCAGCAACATCTGGTATTTCTCGATTGTTGAGGTAGCTGTCTATTAAGTTCCATATAGAGATAAAAGTTCCAGTCCTGCCTAAACCTACATTACAATTAGCAACAATTGCTGGAGAGCATTCACTGTCTTTAAAAGCATCTAATTGTTTAATTTTTTTTATGAAAAGAATTATTTTAACAAGCTTACTTAAGTGATAATCGTCATCACCCGTCCAATTAGTGATGTATATTCGTAAATGATATTTATTGTTAATTAAAAGTAGCTCGTACTCTAAAGAAACCTCATCAATTGCTAAACAATCTATTAGTTTTACCCTATAGCTATCACGCATTGTTACATTCGGATCAGTCTCATATTTTATTTCATTAATAAAATAGTTATCTTTATTAGTAGCTAACGAGCTAGATATCCTTTTATTTTTCACCCCTGAAAATTCATACCCACAAACTAAAGATATCGATACTCTAGCCTCTATTTCTCCTAATAAAGCAAGAAAATTTTCAAAGGTTTTATAGTTGGGTCCTTCTGCAGATACGCAACAACCTGATGTTATTGGTATTTTGACAGCATTATAAATGTGTTTTTTAGAAGCTGAGATCTCTTCGGGCAGATAAAACAAACCATAATTTTTTGATAGCGTTGGCGGATAAGAAAATTCTGCAGCTGTATTGTCTTCTTTTGAAAACACTCTTATATCAAGCGGATAAGTTTTATCTGCTACCTGTTGTTTAAATTCATAATCAAGTTCATCTAAGTTACGGCTGATGATTCTATCTTCTTCTAATTGAAGCACCGAGGTACAAAGTTCTTTAAACCCTTGCTTTATGTGTGTAGCAACACAAAAACTGCTGTTTGTTTCTATACTATAACCATATTGTAAATTTATAATTATGGTCAAAAAATATAATATTTTTATATAATAGTTTTTTTTCATTATTTTTTTATCTCTTATTGTTATTTAATACTACCTGAATATGTTACAATATACATATTATTTAGCTGTAATGAAAGATATTTTTATTAATAATTGGATTTATCATATGTCTATATGCACACGCATCGCGCCTTCTCCTACTGGTGACCCCCATGTAGGAACAGCGTACATAGCCTTGTTTAACTGGATGTTTGCACGTCAACAAGGCGGCAAATTTATTTTAAGAATTGAAGATACCGATCAACTTCGTAGTACTAAACAAGCTGAAACAGAAATTATAAACTCTTTAAAATGGCTAGGTCTTGACTGGGATGAAGGCCCAGATGTAGGCGGAGAACATGGTCCGTACAGACAAAGCGAACGCAAGCAGATATATCAACAGCATGCTGAGTTGCTATTAAAAAACAACCATGCTTTTAAATGTTTTTGTAGCCCTGAAAGGTTAGAAACTTTACGCCAACAACAAAAAGAAAACAAAGAAAACACCGGCTACGATGGCTGCTGCTTAAAGCTAACAGAACAACAAATTGCTGAAAAACAAAACCAAGGCTTACCTTTTGTTGTTAGAATGAAAAAACCAGAAACAGGCGAATGCCAAATAACAGATATGCTACGTGGTGAAATATCTATTAGCTGGCATAATGTCGACATGCAAATACTAATGAAAACAGACGGGCTACCAACTTATCATTTAGCTAATGTTGTTGACGATCACCTGATGGGAGTTACTCATATAATTAGAGGCGAAGAGTGGCTAAATTCCGCACCAAAACATAAACTTTTGTATGAATATTTTGGCTGGGAAATGCCTAAATTATGCCATATGCCATTATTGCGTAATCCAGATAAAAGCAAGCTATCAAAGCGCAAAAACCCAACAAGCATTAATTATTACCGCGACATGGGTTTTTTACCTGAAGCTCTAATTAACTATTTAGCTAATTTAGGCTGGTCTATGCCTAACGAAGAAGAAAAGTTTACTCTTGAACAAATGCAGCAATGCTTTGATATCTCTAGAATATCCTTAGGCGGTCCTATTTTTGATAAAGAAAAACTAGAATGGCTGAATGCTCGATGGATACGCGAGAATTTAACTAATGAGCAATTTTTTGCTCAATTAACAGCAAAATATTTCAATAAAGAATACCTAGATAAATTTTTAGATTTCGCTAAACAGCGAGTAAACAAAATAAGTGATTTCGGACATATAGCTAACTTTATGCTTGTTGGCGATTTAAAACTTCAACCTGAAGCATTTACCCATAAAAAACTAACAACAGAACAAATTAAAACTATTTTGCAGTTCTCCTTATGGCAACTTGAAACTATGTCAGTATGGAATCGTGAGAATATTTTAGCTGTTATTAAAGCATTAGCAACAAAGTTAGAAATAAAACTAGGTGAGTTTAATTTTCCACTTTTTGTTGCTATTGCTGGAACTAGTGATTCTTGGTCAGTTATGGATTCTATCGAAATTTTAGGTAAAGCTTTAGCTTGCTCTAGATTAAAAAGCGCTATAACTTTGCTAGGTGGCATCTCTAAAAAAAGCTTGAAACAAATGCAAAAGCAATATACAGCTCTAAATATAGATACAGCTAATTAATATTTTCAACTGAGAAGACTATCGCTGACATTTTTACCTATTTTAGTATTGGCAAATCTTTTGAAATTATCATCGAATAACCCTGCTAATTTTTTTGCTTTAGAGTGCCAATCTTTACTATTTTTATAGGTATTTTCTGGAATTAAAATCGAGTTATCTACATTGTTTAAACTAGTAGGAATAGATAAATCAAAATAGGGCACTTTAGTTATATCTGCTTGCTCTATAGAGCCATCTAGAATAGCATCTATAATTGCTCTAGTTTGACTTAATGGAATTCTGTTACCGCTACCATTCCACCCTGTATTAACTAAGTAGGCTTTAGTATTATGCTGTTGCATTTTTTTTGCTAACTCTTGGGCATATATTGTAGGATCAAGAGTTAAAAATGCCGCTCCATAACAGGTAGAAAAAACTGGAGTTGGTTCTGCTATGCCCCTTTCTGTTCCTGCTAGTTTAGAGGTATAACCTGATAAAAAGTGATATATAGCCTGGTTTATATCTAATAATGCAACAGGTGGCAACACTCCGAATGCATCTGCTGTAAGGAAAATAACAGTTTTTGCATGAGTTGCTTTTGATTTAGGCTTTACTATATTTTCTATATGATTTATTGGATAAGAAACTCTAGTATTGTCTGTTTTAGAGTTATCGTCAAAATTTATTGTTCCTGATGAATCAACCACTACATTTTCTAATAAGGCGTTTTTGCGAATTGCATTAAATATATCTGGCTCTTTTGCCTGATTAAGCCCTAATACTTTAGCATAACACCCACCCTCAAAGTTAAAAACACCTTCATCATCCCAGCCATGTTCATCATCTCCAATTAATAAACGATTAGTAGCAGTAGAAAGAGTGGTTTTTCCTGTTCCTGACAAACCAAAAAAAATGCAGGTGTCATCTGCTTTGATTTTATCAACATTAGCCGCACAGTGCATAGTCGCAATACCTTTTTGTGGCAATATGTAATGCATGACAGAGAAAATTCCTTTTTTCATTTCTCCACCATACCAAGTTCCACCAATTAACTGTATATTTTCTGTTAAATTAAACGCAACGAAATTTTCTGAATTTAATCTGTGTTGCTGCCAATTATTATTAGTACACATAGAAGCATTAATTACGGTAAAACCTGGTTGAAAATTTTTTAACTCGCTCTCGGTGGGCTTAATAAACATATTGGTTACAAAATGTGCCTGCCAAGCAAACTCCATAATAAACCTTACTGCTAATCTAGTATTTTGATTAGCTCCACAAAAAGCATCAACAACGTATAATTTTTTTCCAGACAAGTAATCTATTACCTGTTGCTTTAAATCTTTCCATATTACATATGATAATTCATGATTATCGCTGCCATTATCAGCAGCCCACCATATGCTATTTTCAGTATTCTCATCTTTAACTATGTATTTATCTTTTGGCGATCTTCCAGTAAAAACCCCTGTATCTATAGCAACTGCTCCTAAATTAGTTGTTACACCCTTAATACTAGACGGCAAATCAGCAGATAACTCTTCAGTAAACAGCAAGTCATAATTAGGGTTATGCTGTATTTCTTTAACTTTGTTTATTCCGATAGTTGATAGCATTATGAAACCTTCTAAGTTGATATCCTATTTTGTCATGAATGTTTCGGTTTTTATTTAAGGCAATTAAGAATATACCTTCTTTATTTATTTTTATCTAGGGTATATTTTAAGATGCGTATTTTTACGTTAAATAGAATGTAGGATATGCCGAATATAGTCACTTATAAAACAGTACTATAAACTCTTATTTATACTAGTGTTCCTCATAAAAAAGATAGATAAAAACACTTTACTACAAAAATAATATTGATAGATAAAAGGATTTAATTTATTATAAAAGTATGGTAATAATTAGTTATTAACAAATATTTTTTTGTGTATAATATACATAATAAAAAAAAATTGATTGAAACACCTTTAATTATTTTATATTGAACATATACTTATAGTAGGTAGAGTTATTTAAATTTTATTGTGTAGTATATAGCAATAAATATTATCCGGATTTTAGCTTTTATACCTTTTTTTCAAGTTACACTTTTCAGATTATGAAAACAACTAGCTTTAAAAAACAATGTATAATTAGTTCAATCTTGGATAAAGGTGGCTGTTTATTAATGAAAATTACTATTTTGTTTGTGATTTTTATTTAATAAATATCTTGTTAATTAAGTAATTTTGTTTAACTAAAAAAACAACGGAGGGATGTATGCAAACCAATATAAGTGGTCATCACCTTGCATTAACCCCTGCTCTTAGAGCGTACGTAAATAAAATAACAAACAGACTCGATGCTAGTTTTTCAGGTATAACTAATACTCAAGTAACATTAACCAAAGAAAATATCCAATATATAGCGGAGCTTATGCTCCATATGAGAGGAGTAGATATAAAAGCTACATCTATGAATAAAGACATGTATGCAGCCATTGATAGACTACATGAAAAAGTCATTAAACAAATACTAAAATTTAAAGGCAAGAAACGTAAATTAAGGCATAAAAGTGTCAATGATGACCTTAATCAAGATATTGACAAAGAAAATGATCCTAATTAACTTATCAAAAAAGCTGTAAAGTAACTTTTTAGTCACTTTTTGCTATACACCATTAAATT
>CAKNAD010000198.1 GCA_929200515.1 Candidatus Gorgonimonas leptogorgiae
TCATCTGCTACGTGTATAAATAGACAATTCAAAAAAAAACATATATAATGCCCCCCGTTCTAATCATTATAATTAAAACAGTTAAAATAATAATTAAATAGGAAACATCAAATGAAAACAACGCTCCTCTTAGCTATACATGCAATATCTTCAATGTTATTTTCAACAGTAGATGCAAACAATTTTTTAGTAAATATAAAGTTACCAGCTAAAAGTTATCAGACCGCTAATTTTCATAATACGGCGCTAACTATAAACAAAGAGATAATACCCAAAATAACTAATAATTTAGCCACTCCTCATACACTAAAATTAATATGTGAAGTTAATCCACTTATTGATAAAATTGAAACCCAAATACAAGAAGTTGAAAACATAAATGCTAAACTAAAAATTAGAGATATTCCATATTTACCTGATGACCATAAAATTTCTATAAATTCGGTAGGCGATACAGAATATATGGAAAATCCTGATCCCGAAGTCATTTATGATGTTATTGATAATTATTTTGATAAGCTATCTAAACTAGCAGTATATTCTTATACTAGAGGGGTATCATTATTTCTTCTAGAAACAAAGATTTTAAAAATAGACGACACCATGATGCCAGTTATAGTGGTTAATGAAGAAAGTAAATATTATAATATAACAACTAACTCAGATAATCTAGAGTTAAAAAAATATTTATAACTCTTTAATATAAACAAAACTAATAAAAACATAATAAGAAATAAAAAAATGAAACAAAAAATAATAAATAAATATTTATTTATCATACTACTATTTAATGTAATTAGTGCAATAGCTAATGACTGCTATATAAATTTATTAGATACTAATGGTGTTTGGAAAGACAGAATACAATTATTTAATGAAAACACATCATTAGTTAATTTTGATATTGTTTGTAATGACGAAGAAATAGTTTTATATAAACTTATTATCAATAACACAGATGATAGCAAACTAAATGATAGACTTTTTAACAACCAATACTTTTTACGTATTTTTAAAAAAACTGATACTAGGTATTATAAAATAACAGAAAAACCTATGTATAGTAGTAAATATACTAAATATCTGCATGCTGAAATAAGTAATGATCTTGAACATCAAGAAGGTATGCTTCCTGTTATCAATACTGATAACCTAAATTGTTTGTATAAACTAGATACTTTTAAATCACCCATATTTTTTAACTCAAATACTAACAAATATAACCCTAAAGCAATAATTTTAAAGATTCTATTAAAATTTTTAGATTTTGCTGAGCATATGTCTAGACAAATAGATATACAAGCTAGCCTTGATTGCAAAAACATATTAAAAACATTTACAAAATACGACATTACGTTTTTAGAAATACCAGACTACAGTTTATTTAGTTATATATTTTATAAATTTGGTATAGACAACGGAAAAAAAATGCAGTTTATAATGCATAGTTTAGAAAATACTGTTGATTATTTACATAATAGTAAAAAAATTGTGCATGGAGATATTAAATTTGCTAACTTGTTTGTAAAAAATGATACAGTTGTTTTATCTGGATTTGAAAATGCACAAGTACTAATAAATTCATCCAATGTAATAGCTCCTAAAGATAGCTTTTATGCTAATAATGATTTAAAAGTACAGTCTTATTCAAAATCCAATTTTTATAGGAATATCAATTATAAAGATGATAAATACTATTTAGGTGTAGCATTTACTATTATTTTATATTATTTCTCTACTTCGTATCTTGAATATATAGGCAAATTAGAAGACTTTACGCCTGCTTATCGCTTAGAAGATTTAGCTATACAACAAAAATTACAATTTGATTCATTTGATAGATATCCTTACCAGACAACATGGAAAATAACAAAATCATCATTTTTTTATTTATATTCATATTCTTTAGCAAAAGCTAGTATTATTGTTTGTCGTAGCAATAAAGATAATTATGATTACAGTGAAAACTTTATCCATAGAATTAATGCTTTGCAAGCAGAATATGTAGAGGAAAAAAAGAAGTATAGGAAGCAACAAGGTTATAATATTTATAATGCATGGGAAACTAGTATAATTTCAACTTCTGAAGAAGAGTTTAGTGATTAGATAAAACTACAATCCTAATTTCATCTGCCACGTGTATATTTTTATACTTAATAAAACTATAAAGGATAGTAAAATAAATGTTTATCAACAAATATATCTTTATTATAATGTTATTTAACATAATTAATGCGATAGCTAATGATCGCTACATAAATTTATTGGACACCAACGATATTTGGGAAGAAAAAATACAGTTTTTATGCAAGGCTAATTCATCTGTAAAACTTGATATTATACAAAACGATAACACAGTAAAACTATATAAATTAACTATTAGTTATCTAGATAACCAAAAATTAAGCAATATATTTTATCCTCAAGAATATTTTTTACGTATTTTCAAGCAAGCAAACACAGATAACTTTAAAATAACCCCATCTCCTATGTATAATAGTAAATATTCTAAATATTTATATGTTGCAATAAATAATCAGGAATACCAAGAAGGCATGCTTCCTGTTATAAACACCGATAATTTACCTAAGATTTATCAACTAAATGTTACTGACAATACATTATCAGATACACTAATTATAACTCTACTATCTGGATTTTTAGAAACAGCAGAACATGTATCAAGACAAACGCATGTACAGTCTCAATTAGATCACAAAAACATATTAAAAACATTTACAATACACAATATTACTTTCTTAGAAATACCAGATGATACTTTACTTAATTATATTTTTTATAAAACCGCTATGCATAAAGTTGAAAAAATAAGAGATATCATCCAAGATATAGAAAATGCTGTTAACTATTTACATAATAACAATATAGTTCATGGCGATATAACACTTGCTAACATATTTATAAAAAATGATACAATTATGTTATCTGGTTTCGAAAATGCAAAAACTGCTAATTCTGTTAATGCTAACATTCCTAAAGATAGTTTTTATGCTATGCATTTACCTAAATACTACTCTCCTAAAGAATTTAACATATCTAAAATGCTAAACCCCATCAGAGATGTAACTGTTTCCGATGATAAATATTATTTAGGAATGGTTTTTGCGGTAATTTTATATCATACTTTTAGTTCTAAATATTTTTTATGTATTGACGATTTAGTTGCTATACAGCGTTTTAGATTAAGTACTGATATGTTTATAAATTTATCTGAAAAGCAAAAATTAAAATCTGCTACATTTTATAGATTACCTAATAAAAAAGACTTAAGAGATTTTGCAATATCATCTGCCTTCCTGAGTTTTAATAAAATAAACGACGATTCAACCAACAATATATACATTATTATTAAGGAATTAATTCATAAAATAAATATATTACAAGCACACTTTTTAATGATAATATAATCTAATAACTCAAATTACAAGTTTAAAATAATTTTTAAAAAACATAAAATAAACTGAACTATTAAAAAATATAAAAATCTATATGCTAAGGTTTAAAAACTAGACCTAGATTTACAAAAAAGCTATAGACTACAAGATAAAACCCATATATAATAAATTATATACACTTAGCAGTTAGAAATGCAGATTTTCAGCAAGTGATTATAAGTTTTTAGCTAGGGCAGTGTTTCGCAGATAGAAGGAGTATAGTGTCGACTAAATCAAGAAATACTACGCCGGATAAAAGCTTAGAAGCCTTGCCCTCTGGGGTCTATTAAAACGGATCACTTCATTGTTAAAACACTTTGAAATCCACTTGTATTCGGACAGTATTTTGCCTCGAATGAAACCATTTTACTTAGCTCTGAAACCTAGAATTTTCATCTGCCACGTGTATATACGAAAAATTTTTACATTTTTACTAAAGCATACAGTTTGAACTAATTAATAAAAATAACAGGATATATAAATGAATAATAACCCAATAACACCTTCTAGCAACAGTTTGGTGAATAACTCTAACGATAATGACAATAGTACCCATGAAATAAATAATAAAGCTACAAATTCAACTTATAAAACAATCTCAGAATCATCGCTATTTGCACATGGTGTTGTAGCAAGTGCACTTTTTCCAAGTGCTTACAACATATATAAAATACACATCAAAAGAATGCCTTTATCTGCTAGAGCATTTTACGGGATTGGTTTTGTAGCAGCTACAACTCTTCCTGCTGAAATATTACATCAAAGTATACTATATCTAAATAAAAAGATAGATGAACCACCAAAAGAAGATTTTAATGCTGTCAAACAAGCTGATATTTCTAAATTAAGCAATACTAATAAAGAATTTTTTGAGGATTAATTACTCTCCTGTATAACTTAGTAGTTGCTTCTAGCATTTTTAGGGCTAAAGAAAAAGATCTAATTCGAAGCAAAATGCTGCCGGAATGCAAGTGCATTTCAAAGTGTTTTAACGATGAAGTAGATTTTTTTTATAGCTCCCAGAGGGCAATGCTTCTAAGCTTTTAGCAGATACAAAATTAACTAATAAAAATAACAGGATATATAAATGAATAATAACCCAATAACACCTTCTAGTAACAGTTTAGAAAATATTTATAATATTAATGACAATGTTACTGATAAAAAAATAGTTCGATCAATGGTTGTTTCAACTTGTCTAGTATCAAGTGTATTTTCCCCGCGATTTTACAATACATATAAAACATTCTTTAAAACAGCAAAAGGAATACCTGATTCAGGTCGTATCTTTTACAATCTAGGTGCTCTGACAGCTGTAGGGGTTACTGCTATTATAATACAACCACCTATGCTATATCTTTGTAAAAAGATAGATTTACTTCGAAATCAAGAATCAGCAAAAGATTTTAATGCTATTAATAATTATAATGACAATGTTACTGATGAAAAAAAGAATGACTCTGACCGTATAATTACCTCAACGGTTGCTTCAACTTTGATAGCAACCGAGACAATTTTACCACGATCTTACAATATATATGATCGACTCTTAAAAAGCAGAAGATCTTTACCTTATACAGGTCGTATCTTTTACAAGCTAGGTGCTCTGACAGCTGTAGGGGTTACTGGTATAATAATGCAACCATTTATGCTATATCTCTATAAGAATATAGATTTTCTTCTATATCAAGAGTCAGCAAAAAATTTTAATACTATTAAGAACGAAAATACTTCTAATCAAAACCATAATAATGAAAATTTTGTATAATGTTAATTTATCAAAAAGTGCCGTAAAACCAGCTCCTTTAGGTGCGAGATACAAAGCATAAATATCTTGTTTTTGCACTGTAAAAATAGTACAATATTCACATAAAAATACAAAAAGCATTCAAATTCAGACTAAATACAAAACACAAAGACACTAGCAAGTTGTTTCAAT
>CAKNAD010000199.1 GCA_929200515.1 Candidatus Gorgonimonas leptogorgiae
TTTAATTATTAGCTATAAGTAGTGTAAATACGGCAATTTAGATGCGTTTACCCTGGGTAGTTTTCAATATAATTTGACTTGCAACCTAATTTACCGTAAATTCTACTATCTTAATATTACAGTATAAAAAGTTCAATTTCGATAAAAATTAATATTTGATGGTATGCTTTATATTAATGCTTTATAAAGTTCCAATTAATTTTGTAAAGAGATTTTCTTATTCAATTTAGACTAATTTGTATTTAAAAGGATTTTTATGGATGTAGCATATGGTGCATCATTAGCAGCTAGTATGATAAGAAGACAAAAAAACAAATCAAATCATAAGCAAACAGGAATTTTCCGTGCACTACCAGAACGACATACTACAGGAAAAGCTGAAGTTATTAGAGATCAGAGTTGTATTCATGACAGAAAACTAACTCATGTAGTTTATAAAAATATCTTACAGCATGAAGATACACACATAGATTCTATAATTAGCAAGGAACAGCGAGCAATCTTCACTAATAATCTTGCATTATTACAACAATTAATAGAAAAAAATGACAATATTTTAACCCAAAACGACCTATGTTTTATTTATAATGGAGAAACTGTTAAAACTACTCTTTTAGGTTATGCATGTATGTGTAAAAATTTAAGTTCAGTAAAATACCTTATTAGCCAACAGGCTAATATTAATGCAATGGATGAAGAAGGATATACTCCTTTACATAGAGCAGTTTCGAGTTTAAAAATAGTAAAGTATTTATTAAATAATGGTGCTGATCCTAAAATAGTTAGCGATAATGGACATAGTGTCAATGCTCTTGGAGCTACACTTATGGAAAATTATACCCAAGTAGATAAATCTTTAGAGCAAACTGAAATAGCTAAAGCTTTACTCAAATTTAACAACGAGATGTTAAGTACGTATTGCTATAAAACTTTTTATCCATTAGAAGCAGTAGCTCAATTAAAGTCTTCTAATACAGTATCAACGATAATGGAAAGGTATAGAAAAGAAAAGATAGATATTCCAGTAGCTAATATGCATTTATATTCGTTGTTACACAGCACTTGTGCTGCTGATAAATTAACAGATGTAAAGCATCAAGTAAAATGTAAGAAGAGGGAATTAAGCAAGTGCGAATTTACGAATTATATGAACCAAACTTCTCAAGGAAAGACTCCTCTTCATTTAGCTTGTGAGAATGGAAATAAAGATATAATAAAATATCTATTAAAAAACGGTGCTGATATTTATAAACCCGATTTTAATGGATTAACACCTTTAGAAATTCTATTAAAGAACAGTAGCACTATTGAATCTTTTAAGCTAATTATTGATAACATTCCTAAAAAAGATCTTGATAAACCACTTTTTAATGGTTCTTCGGTATTTAGTTTAGCTATTAAATATAACAACGATGATTTATGTAATTTATTAATTAATAAAAGAGAAGATTTATTAAAAAAATATTTAGAGAAAGAGAATACTAATTTAGAAAATAATAGCCCCACAACAGATACAGCTACAACAGGCACATCAAAGAAAGTTGCTTTTGGTTATGTAGAAAGACGAGACTTAAAAACAGGTAAACAACTTAACATTGTTCAGTTGATTAATAATAAAGCAGAAATTATTGCTAAAAATAAATACGGTAAAACTCCCTTAGAATTAGCATTTACAGAATATACAGCAACTAATAATTCCAGTTCTCTTGATAAATTATTCAGATATATATCTAATATTGATGAATCTATATGCGGTAATGAAACATTATTAATGTATGCTATACGCATTAGAAATCCAGACTTAGTTAAATATTTAGTAAACGTAAAAGGAGCTTCATATTTTATATGAGGTTAGTATGCATAAAGTTATATCATATGTTAAAATATTTTTTTGTCATCTTGTTTCATAATCACTTACTGAAAACCCGCATTTTCAACTGCCACGTGTATAGATATACCTTTTTTACAATTATTAGTTTTTAATTACAAAAAAATTATAAACTAATTGACACTTTTAGATAAATTAGTAGATACTAAATATTCACGATATTGATTAAATTATAATGTCGAGTTATTGTAGGAAGCTTTATTATAGCTTTAGTCTTTGAATATGGCGATTAAACAGATAGCCATATGAGTTTAATTTAAAATAATACTGTTTATTAATAATTAAAAATATCCATGTATTTATTGGAAAAGGTTGTATTCATGTCAAAAAATAAAAAAGTTACGATAAGTTCATTGGTAGCTATGTTGTTTTTATTTTCAATAATTGATTCTTTCGCTTTTCAAGATGAATTATCTCTTGTCGTATACCAACGAAACTCTTTTTGTCAATTAATACTATATAGTTTAAATAAAGATTTTGAATTTAATAATAAAATGTGTAGTAAGTGCAATAGAAGAGACAATGAAATAACTTTAGAGGCTGATGTTATAATTAATTCTTTGTCTTCTGTAGAGTCTTTAGCTAGTCGAGGAAATATGTTTTCAGAACAAGGAGTGTTAGTATATTTATTTCAAGGTTTCAGTGAAATTAGAGCACAATATTTAAATCAAAAACAAAAGAATAATATAAAATATACAAATTATATTAGGTTAAAGCATGTTGTAATAGGAGTTGAAGGCTATCATGGTAACGAAGCTAAACTAAATGAATTGCGTAATGAAATAGTTGTGGAGTTAATTGATAAAAATTTTATCATCGATAAACAAGCTATAATAATAACTGATAATCTTGATTTAGTAAAAAATGTTGCTTTAGAGTATAATAACGATAGTAATAAGTTACTTGTTTCTTTAAACTCTGATATTAGCGTAAATTTTGAAGTAACAAAAACACATGAAAATAATATAGATGAAAAGATTACCGAAAAAAATATTTTGTTAAATAAAGACTTATCTGGTGGTTATGCTCAACTAGGAAGAGAAACTAATATGCTATTTGATGATGACTTTATTAATAATCAAAAAAACAAGTATACAAGTGAAAACCTGTTATTAAAAAATATATTATCAACAAAAATTAATGAAGATTTAGTTATAAGAAAAGGTATTAATTTAGTTGAGTGGCTATCTAAAAATCACGGACGAGATAACTCTAGAGGATTAGCAATAATAGATGCATTGTTAAATGAAGATAATATAATAAATTATTACAAGCGATTAGATAGTTGTACTGAAGATATAGATAACGATATAAATATAGAAACTATGAAAAATATAGATATGGCTATTAATTTAGCAGTACGTTATAGTATTTCCGAGATCGAAACTTTATTAAAGCAACAACAAGAATATAAAGCTGTAGTATTAGGAGAGTTCGTTAATAATAAATATATTAGATCAAAATATTTATTTGAATTGAGCTTATTAGATGAAAGCATGAGGCAACGGATATCTATTCTGTCTAGTAATGAATTTAACTTATTACTAGCATATGCTGCCGAAAAAATGTGTTATAACCAAGATAGCAAAAATGATTATTTTAATGCTAATGATCTGCTAGCTAATAATATAGAAAATAGTATAAGATATTTTTTAAAAGCATTTGCACCTAGGTAGGTAAATTATAATACTTCAGAAGGTTTTTAGTGTGTATACACGTAGCAGTTGGAAAACTCGCAGGTCCAACCGCTACGTGAATAAATTAGTTTTCCATGTCTAAGACGATACGACCAGTTAGTTTACCTGTTTGCATGTCATCAAAAATATCATTTATATCTTCAAGTTTTTTGACTTGTAATTCTGTTTTTACTTTGCCTTTAGCAGCAAAATCTAGACATTCTTGTAAATCTTTTCTTGTTCCTACTAAGGAGCCAACTATATGTATACCATTTAATACTGTATTGAAAATAGAAAGTGGAATATCATCTGGAGGTAAGCCGACTAAAACACAAGTTCCGTTTTTTCTTATTGATTTGCATGCACTGTTAAATCCTTGTTTAGAAACTGCTGTACATATAGCTGCGTGGGTACCTTGATTTATAAGTTGTGGTATTTTTTCTTCTGGGGTATCTTGCTTGAAGTCAATAAAGAAAGAAGCGCCTAAAGACAGAGATAATTTTTTTCGATTTTCACCGGTATCTATAGCTATAACATTAAGACCCATAGCAATTGCATATTGTACAGCTAAGTGACCAAGACCGCCAATACCAAAAATAGCAACCCAATCTCCAGGTTTGGCTTGACTAACTTTAAGTGCTTTGTAACTTGTTACTCCTGCACAAAATAGTGGTGCGGCTTCGATGTAATTTAGTTCATTGGGAATTTTAACAACGTAATTACCATCGGCAAGACAATAATCTGCATAGCCACCATCTACATGATAGCCACAAAATTGTGCATTGATACATAAGTTTTCTACTCCTTCAAGACAGTGTTCGCAAAAACCACAAGCAGTATACAAAAAAGGAATGCCAACACGATCGCCTATTTTAAGGTGTTTTATTTGTTCTCCTATTTCGACTATTTCTCCCACACCTTCATGACCTGGGATTAATGGCATATTAGGTTTAACAGGCCAGTCTCCACAGGCTGCATGTAAATCTGTATGGCAAACCCCACAAGCTTTGATATGCACTAAAATTTCATTTGGTTTTGAAATTTTAGGTGTAGGAACGTCTTCAATATTTAGTGGGTCTTTAAAGTGGTGTACTACAGCTGCTTTCATAGGTTAATACCTTTTGCTAGTGAGTTTAAAAATCTTAAAAACAACTCATTATTTGATGATTGTTTACATCTACTTCACAGGATGTAGTTTTCTTAAAGTTTCTAGTTTGTCTACACCATGTTGTCTTACTTTCCACTCTCCTCAATTAAATACTTTGGGATTAGTAGAAACTACTGCTATATGATTGATATTGTTAGTGCCATAACTTTTTATATTTATCTTTAGACACGTAAATTTATTTAAGAGTAAGATATTTATTATAGAATATCTTATAATTTATTCTTATTTAATAAATCTGATACATTACAAAAATATAGTATATGATATTCAGAAAAATTATTATTTGTAAAATATAAATTAATTTTTTATAAATAATTACTTTGTGTTTTATTGCATAACATCATTTGTTGCATTCAATATATGGGTTTTAGCTTGCGAGCTATGCTATTAGTAATAGCGTTGTAGTAAATTTAATCTCAATATTTTAATACTATAATAAACCGCTATATTATACGGATATTTGCCAAGGTGTAATTTTTAAACAGTATAAAAATATTGAATGTTATCTTAAAATAAACTACAGTTTTAAGTAGTAAAATATATAGTAGTAACAATATTTTAAAATAAATTAAAAATATTGTTGACATATAATAATAAGTCTATATCATAGGCTCT
>CAKNAD010000200.1 GCA_929200515.1 Candidatus Gorgonimonas leptogorgiae
TGCTCGCTATGATGTAGACATTAAGAGATTCTATAGATAATAACTATTGCTAGTTGTTATCATATGATAGAAGTAATTACTGAAAGTGTCTATGTATTAACGGGTAGCGCTATACCTAGGTTTTATTTTTATATTAGTATCTATAAGTTAATGGTGGAGGCGGCGGGATTTGAACCCGCGTCCGCCAGACTTCAGCCTTTGGCTCTACATGCTTAGATCCACTATTAATTTAACACTGTAACGACCCAGTGGGCGGGGTGCTATAGTGCGATTCTCTTTTATTTAGCTTATCACCCTGAGAAAAGGCAATAATAGCGATCTTGTTTACAATGACAGACTAATTACAACCAACAAGAAAATTGTGTAGTCCGGTAGACTCGTAGTGTTTAGTTACGATTAAGCAGCCATAGCTGCTGTTGAATCTACAAAGTTGCTATCGTTTTTGGCAACTATAAGGTTTGCAGTGTTTTGATTAACGAGAACCACTACGCCCTCGACATGCACCTTAGGGATCAATTCTAGCGTCGAATCCTAATCGCCCCCTAACAAACAATATATCGTATAATTTCGTGGTTTGCAAATATTATTTATAAAAAATTATAATATATTAAATTTAGTTATTTTTCCTTTAATTCCTAAGATCGCAAGGTTTTTAAGGTGTTTCTCTATGATTTCTCTATCTATCTCAGGGCCTATAATAACTTCATTTTTTATTTGTGATGATAGCATAACAGGATCTAGCCTATATTTTTCTTTATCCACTATAAATACGGGAAAGTTATTATCTTCTAGTTTTTTAGCAAAGTTTTTAGCTTGCTCGTAGCTAGCAAATGAATCAAAAGCAATACACCATACATTAGGAATGTCCTTATTTTTAGTGTCTATTAAAATAAAATCTTTTTTAGTAACAATATTTTTAGTTGTTATGTCGGGGGCTGTCATTGGCTCGGGAGTTTTTAAAGGCTGTGCTATTGTTTTGGGTAGATTTTCTATTTGTTGGGTATTCTCTGTGATAATCACAGAGAATGGGGTCTTATAAAAAAACCATTTTGGTACTAAAACAGTTAATGCCAGGAATAACACGCCTAATTTTAATATGCTTTTTAGAGGAAAAATTTTTTTCATTATATCATTATGCTATAAAGTAGTGTAACCATGTTATAAAGGCTTTTAGTGCTGAAATAAACTGACTTTCCATGTCAGAAAATTCTGATAGGACACTCTAGTCTATCTGCATTATAGTTATAAATATGTACATAAACAAGCATACACCTTAATAATTATTAAAAGTAGTTATTCTTTATCTTTTTTACTTAAATAAGCAAATATTACAATATATTAAAAAATAGATCATAAGTAGAGAAATCAATTTCATTATCCATGAAAGCTTGTTTAATTGTAATTTCAAAACATTCTTTTATTTGATTAAATGTAGAAGATTGCGTTGTATTGTCATTTGATAGTACAAACTGTTTAAAAAACTCTTCGTTTATTAGGTCATCTATGCTATTAAAAGATATGCATATATTATCAATAGCTAAAGAAATAGCATATTTATAGTTATTATGGGTTGCATCTGCCATAACTAGCATATTTTCTGCCAATTTAGGGGGGGTATGATTATCTATTAAGGTAGCTAATATGCCCAATTTAAATGTTAAATCTAGTGTATTAACATCAAAAGAGGCTATTTGTTTTACTCTAAAATTAACCGAGAATCCATTAGTAGCGGTTAGTCTTATCTGATATCCGCTTATTTTTCCTATTTTATGTATTGTAATATTTTGTAACTTAATACCAAGGTTATCAAACATGCGTAATAATAGCCGTCTTGCTTTTGTTGTGTTTGTGCTCTCTAATTGTATGGATAGCTGTGTATCCTTTGCAAATTGTATGTCTTGGTTGCTAGTATTGCCAATGTTGGAGAGACATGCTTCTGGTATTTTATTTTTGGTTGCAACGGGTCTTATGGAATTTTCTATGCTACTAGTGTTATCAATATTTATTGTTGGTGTAGTTTTAGAGGATTTGCTTCCATTTATAGGTGTCATATTTTAGTCCTTTAATTTGCCATGAATAATAGATGTTAGATAAAAAAATTTCAAGTGGTATTAATATTAACTTTTATGGAGTAATTTTACTTGGAATGGCTAGTTAAATTTCAATATTTATAAAATGAAGTCATAAATCCAATCTAATTACGTGATTATTGTATTATAAAGCAATTGAAATTACAATATTTATCGATCTGTAATTTAACTATTTGTATTTGATAGTAGCTGATAGTTTTAGATGGTCTTTTTTAAAGTATGTGGTTTTAGAAAATGACAGGGTGACAAATAAAAAATGAACTTTAACCATATATTTTAATCTATAGCATTATATAATTTTAATTGAGGTTTGGGGTTGTTATGCATAATGGTATAAATACTAGGGTTAATAATTTAGCAATAAATCACAATAACGGTGTCGCTTCTAACAAAGCGGATAATGCACAATCTTATACTAATGCACAGGTTGCACCCGTAACAGTAGAAAAACAAATAACTCACTATAGTGTCACTCATGCAGATGCACAACTTAATTTAGTTGCTGAGCTTATTATGAGTAATGATTATTGTAGCTTAGTTAAATTATTACACAATAACAGCCTATTATTAGCTAAATTAGTTGCATTGCCTAAAGAACAATCTCCAGTTATGACAGCTGCGAACAAAAAATATTATAGATGTGTAGATGTTATATGTAATGCCATATTAAAATATGCAAGCACAAATTCAATACCTGAATATCTACAGCAGTATCTCTTTATTTATGCTTGTGAAAATCCAGATGCAGATATTTCTAGATCAATACTTAATTTGTATAAAAATACTAATATTAGTTTAACACCAATACAAATTAACTCATTATTAACTATAAGTATAAAAAGTGATAAGAAGCAAATTCTTGACATGTTAATTAGTAAATTTATTGCTCCACACGAGAAAAAACATACTAAATATGCAGGGTTGTTACAATATACAATAACTAATAATAATCAGCAAGCTTTTGCTTTATTGCTAAACCAACATAAAAGATATAATATAGATATTTTTAATAGCGGTATGCTTGATATAATTATTCGTGATATCATCAAATCTAAAAATAATTTTTTTGTAGTATATTTTTTAATGCAATCTGAATCTACCGCAAATAACAATATATTATCTAGAGTACTTCTTTATTTTATTTTCTATACAGGCTCATCACCTGAAATAATGTCATTTATTTTTAATATAATAGCTAAGTATCCTCAATTGCTTTTAATAAAACATGAATCTAATCAGACAATATTACATGCTGCTTTTAGAAAAATAAAACCTGATTATGCTTTAAAATTATTATCAATTCCCATTGTAAAAAAACATATTAACAATCCTTTTTATTACGCAAGCCTAAGACATAAATATAAATATAATGTACTAGAAGAAGCTTTAATAAATTGCAGAACCGAAAAAACTAAAAATAGTTATCTTAAAGATAAACAGCCTAGAACAATTAGAGAAATATCTTATAAAAATATGGAAACGATACGTCAGTGGGTTGAAGATACTAAATATCAGCAATATAAAAGAGTTGATTATTTAGATTTAGCAACCTTAGGTATTGAACAAAAATCAAAAGATTTGTTTACAGAAGTTTTAGTTAATATTTCTAACATGCATTGTATAGGAGTTTATCTATTTTGCGCTTTGTTGCTAAAGCATGATAGAAATAATGGACAGTCTTTATCTTTTGGTGATGAAAATGCTATGATGAATATGATTGATAGATTAATTTTTTTAAATTGTCATAACATAAATGTATATATTCCTTTCTCAGGTAAAATAGAAAACAATACTAGAAATATAATAATAAATAAAATTTCTTATCTTTTAAATATTAAAAGAGACAGCAAAGGTAGCAAAGGTAAAAGTGATATTCTAAAAAAAGAACAATGCACCATTAAGTTATGCTTTATTGAAAAAAATGATACTAATGCTATTACTGATGAAATAGTATTAACATTTGACCCTCGTCATTTATTTACAAGTGTTAAAAATATAAAAAATGTAATTGCTTTAAAGCCATTTTTATTTACAAAACAACATGAAGAACTATTTATAAAAAATAACGATGATATAAATGATAATAACTACCAAATTATTGCAGCTAATAATCCAGATTATAGTATTTTAAAAGAAGAAAAAGATAATTTACCACTAAATTATGACTCTATAAATAAAAATAAACAATGGCATTATGATTTACTAATACAAACTATGACACCAGATAAAGCTAACTTAGTAATAGATTCCATGGCCATCATTAATAAAAATATAGCACAAATAGAGCATGGTGTAATTTATGGATTGCACCATCATAGTATTACTAATAAAGACGCTATTTTAAATAACTGGATGAGTGTATTAAAAAAATTAGCTATACAAACAGATAACAAACCCATAGTTCTCTCAATACCAGCAAATACATTTAAAATTAATATAGAAAAATTATCTCAAAAAGATGTTTATGTTTTTAATTTAATTGATAGAAGCTATAACCCTCAAGAAATAGAAAAAGCAATTAAAGCAAAAAAAAATATTATTATTTTATACCCTAACTTACCTAAGGTAATTTTTTATTCTCTAATTGACCAAGCTAATATACCAATTTTAACAGAGGGTGCTAATACTACTAGTTACGTTTTACAAACAGCGACGCCGTATTTATCGTTACTACCTTATGGACTTACAGAAATACCTAAAGCAATGGGTGATCCATTACAAGCTTTATTATTAGATGCTATGTCTCATAAAATCACTATGGATCCTCAATATTTAGAGTTTACTAAAAAATTATTTGTTTTTGTTAAGCAAGAAAATTATCAAGATGCTATTAACTTTATAAATGAAGAGAATAAAAAATCTAACAAGAGTAATTCAATAAGATTATTTTATGATGAGGGATATGAGGATGAAGATCTAGATAATTTTAAATATTCATATAGAGATAAAGTTACTATATATTCTTTATTATCTAAGGGTGAGTTATTATCTGCATCTGGGAAAGAATATTTATTACAAGTTTTAAATCCTGATATACAAAGCGTTGTTGATTATATACAACAATGTAAAGATTCATCTAGCAAATTATCTTGGCATTTTAAATTAATGCAACATCATGTTAATTTAGAAATTAATAATACAGTTGATGTCTCTTTACATAAACTATTTAAATACATTAGCTGATTACCTAGTAGTGCCGTAAAGCCTCGCCCTTTAGGGTGGGGATATAAGGCATAAA
>CAKNAD010000201.1 GCA_929200515.1 Candidatus Gorgonimonas leptogorgiae
ACGAGGATTAAGTCTTATTTACGCTCCAAAGGCTATGATCGCTTGCCCAGCGACTATGTGGTTATATTAGCAAAAAACCGTGTACAGAAACAAGTACAATATTTTAAGAATTACTGGTAAATGTTATGGCTTATATCCCGTACCTAAAGGAACGGGTTTTACTGCACTTTTTGATAAAAAATAACAGATATCGGTTTTCATAATAGAAGATAGATAACGTATAAATAATATTTAAAATAATATACGATATTGAAATAAAAAGATAAGCAAGATACTAAAGGACAAATAAACTTCCTGTATGATTTGGTGCGGAAGGAGAGACTCGAACTCTCACGCCTTTCGGCACTGGTACCTAAAACCAGCGTGTCTACCAATTCCACCACATCCGCATTTTTTGTAAATTCTCGTATTATTATTCTTTATTTTGTCTTGCTATTATCTTGATTAACGCTAGAAAGATACTGGGGTGGACGAAGGGGCTTGAACCCTCGACCGCCGGAATCACAATCCGGAGCTCTACCAACTGAGCTACGCCCACCATTAAACTTTTAGATTACAACTACTATAATAAACTTATATAATTAGTAATAATACTTTTAGTTATTTTTGCCTAGCTGCTAGAGTTAAAAGATAATAAATGCGTATTGCAACTTTGTTGCAAGGCACATTTAATTTATCTGTTATTCTTTTTACGTATATGGCGCACCCAGCAGGACTCGAACCTGCGACCGTCCGCTTAGAAGGCGGATGCTCTATCCAGCTGAGCTACGGGTGCTTCGCTATATTAGTGGTCGGGGTAGAGAGATTCGAACTCCCGACATCCTGCTCCCAAAGCAGGCGCGCTACCAGACTGCGCTATACCCCGATACGTAACCTATACATAATCAATTGGAAGCATACTACCGCGAATATCTTGTTTCGTCAACTATTAAATTAAAAAAAATACAAATTTATTTTAATTTCTCTTTTACTTCCATGAATTTATCTATTATATCTTTTTCTGGATGACGGGTTATTAAGCTAACTATTATTATCGATACTAACGAAATAATAAACCCTGGAATTATTTCATAAACCATTCCAAAATAATCTGGTAGTAATTCTGGAAAATGCTCCCAAGAGTATTTCCAAGCTATTGTGGTTGCTCCACCAGCGACTATACCAGCAAGAGTGCCAGGGTAATTTATTCTTTTCCAATATAAAGACATTAATAGCGCCGGACCAAAAGATGCTCCTAAACCTGCCCATGCATAAGAAACAAGCCCCAAAACAGTAGAATTAGGATTATATGCTAAAACAGTTGCTATAATAGATATTACCGCAACAGAAATTCTTCCTAAATGCAATAGCTCTGTAGCTGTTGCTTCTGGTCGAATAAAACGAGCATAAATATCTTCTGCTATTGTTGTTGAGCATATTAAAAGTTGTGAGTCGGCTGTACTCATGATAGCTGCTAAAATAGCTGCAAGTAATACTCCAGCCATTAATGGATGAAATAAAACAGAAACTAATTGAATAAAAATTTGCTCAGGATCAATTAACGGTAAGCCATGTTGATTAACATATAGCATTCCACACCAACCTACAGCAACTGCTCCAACCATACAAAGAAATGTCCAAGTAACGGCTATATGTCTAGAGATTTTCAATTCACGATAATTTTTTATGGCGGCGAATCTAGCTAAAATATGAGGTTGTCCAAAATAACCTAAACCCCAAGCTGCTAACGATATTATAGATAAAAAAGATAATTTTTCGCCTTTGGAATCAACAAATAAATTTAAAAAATATGGATTTGCTTCATTTGTTAGTGGTATTACATCTTGAAAATTATTAGGGATACTATTTAATGCGAAAATAGGCACAATTAATAGGGCTGCCATCATCATTAAACCTTGAATCATGTCAGTCCAGCAGACTGCCATAAAACCACCGAATAATGTATATGATACAACACTAATCGTTCCGATAGTTACTGCTATTTTATAGTCAAAATCAAACACCGCTGAAAATAATTTACCCCCTGCTACTAATCCGGCACTAGTATAAAATAAGAAAAAAACTAAAATCAATATAGACGATATTAACTGTATAATCTTTTTGTTATCTTTAACTCTATTAGATAAAAAATCTGGTATTGTTAACGAGTTATCAAGAACTTCGCTATATACTCTAAGAGGCTTCGCAAGAAACATCCAATTGCACCAACCACCAATAAGCAACCCTCCAGTAAGCCATATGCCGTCTAAGCCACTTATTAATACATATCCGGGAAGCCCTAATAATAGCCAACCGCTCATATCAGATGCTCCAGCACTTAAAGCAGTTGTCCAAGGACCTAGTGATCTTCCTCCAAGAAAATAGTCTTCTGAATTTTTAGTTTTTAGGTAAGCGTATATCCCGATTAAAAACATTCCTATAAAATAAATAAAAAAAGTTATTACTAGTTGATTCGTCATATTCATTTATATTAACCTTCTTATAAAATATTTACTGTATATACAGGTAGCAGATAGAACTAAAAACTTATAATCACTTACTGAAAACTCGCCACCTGTATATAGGCATTTAAATTTAAAGTACTGTTTTATACTACCATGTAACTATAACTTGTCGTTTGATATACAGATAAAATCTTTTGCTATATATTTGCTATTTAAGTATAACTTTATGCAAAAATACTAATTATAACGACTATTTTAGTCTTCTATTTTAAAATTATCAAGAATATATTTTTTCATATAAGTAGTAATAAAGCTATTGTTATATACAAATAGCTTTAGAATTTTATCTGCCACGTATATATAAACAAATGCTATTTCATGACGTTGCTTTTTTATCTTATTATTTAGTGGTAAAAATTTAATCTTTCTTAATGTAAGCCGAGATAAAGCACATAGTTTTTTTTGTGTTTTATATTTTCTGTTCGCTTATAAAACCTTATAAAATTAGTACTATACTTATTATAATGATACTTGATTTTGTTAGGTGTGTTTATGAAACAAAAGTTAAGATATAAAATATTTTTGTATACTACTAATATGTTTTTTTATTGCATCTTTTTATGTTTACCGACTATAGCAACCGAAAATAAAAGTGTCACTAATACCTACTTAGACAGAGATAACGTTAAAAAGTTTATAACTAAATTACATTACGATAATAACATACCTATTGAAAAAATAGAGTCCATAGTTAAACAGGCAAAAAAATCTGATAAAGCACTAGAATTAATATCAAAACCAATAGAAAGCAACATCGATTTAAACAGCTATAAAAATATTTTTATTACAAATAAAATGCTATCTAAAGGAATAGCTTTTTGGAATAAAAACGAAGCAATACTCATGCATTTTGAAGAAAAAATGGGCATCCCACCTGCTATTATTGTCAGCCTGCTAGGAGTAGAAAGTAGATTTGGAGAAAACTCTGGTGGCTTTAAAGTATTAGATGTATTAGCAACATTAAGTTTTGACTTCCCGAGACGAGAAAAATTTTTTCAGAAGGAGCTAGAACACTTTTTAATTTTTTTGTGTAAACAAAATGCTAGCCCTGATGACTTTACAGGATCTTACGCTGGTGCTATGGGAATGCCACAATTTATGCCATCAAGCTATAAATATTATGCTATTAGCTACAATTCAGCAAACACCCCCGATATCTGGCATAAAGATCATGACAGCATAGCAAGCATAGCTAATTATATGCATAAAAATGGCTGGAAAAAAAATGGCATGGTAGCAACAAAAATAATTATTAGTGGTAGCAAAAGCGAAGAAATATGCCATAATAAAAACAACCTAAAATATACGGTCAGACATCTAAGAAAAAATGGCTGTTGCATTAGTAAAGAAATAGCAGAAACCGAAGCCGTGCTACCGATGATGCACAAAGGAGAAACTAGCGATGATTTTTGGATAGGCTTCCATAATTTTGGCGTTATCACTAAATATAATAGAAGCCAAATATACGCTTTAACAGTGCATTTGCTAGCTGAAGCATTAGAAAAACAACGTAGTTTGATACCGCAAACCCCTAATCAGCTGAATGATAGCGTTGCTTTAATTCTAGATAAAACTGTGCTTCACAAGTGAATGCATAAGGTACAGCCCAAATTAATCCTATACCTAAAGTTAAGCCACAGAGTATACCTAATGACATAAAGATAAGAAATAAACTAAATAATTGCCATTTATAACCATAGATCATGTTTCTGCTTGTTGCCAAGATATTAACAACTTTCATATCAGAATTTTCTATTAAAACAAAATATACTTGCGATAGCATAAGACTAATAATCGCATAAATTACTAACCAAGCAAAGAAAACCAACCAAAAAACTCCTGAGCTTTCTAGGGCAATAAAATATAGCAACAAATTAATCATCTCTAAACCACAAAATAATAGCGCTAGAGGAATAATTTTTTTATAGTAATTAAAGCCTCTAAAGATATCACTAAAATATACAGGTTTATTTTGAACTATTTTTAATGTAAAAATACTTAACCCAAAAAACAATATAACCCTCAATACATTTGATAAAACATAAGATATAACCCCAGCTAAAGGTGTTTGAATGACAGAACAAATACCAGCTAAGATTACTGATATTAAGGCAATAGTAAAATAAGCACCACAGGCTATAGGCCACTTTCCTTCTAACGCATCTAGTCCTTTATTCAGTACTTGACGATTGGTAAAATCCATATCAACACCTCTAAATTTAGGCAATTATCCTTCTTTTTATAGTAATCGTTCAATGCCACAACTTAATTATAGCACAAATAAACATCTAAAGGATTTGTTGAATTATGTGCTATAAGCAAGTTTAGAGATTTAACTTTTATATTTATTAATGTGTTACTTTTATAGCTTATTACTTAATATTAGAGTTATTCTTAGCTACCTCTACAGTTTTTTGCGATACGGCACTTATACTTCTGTTTGCTATCATGGCAGTTACCGCCCCAATACTAGCAATACATAGGCAAGGTAATACTTGCTTACACGGAGGAACCCCCCTTAAGTGACTGATAGTTAATATATGGGCAATCGATGATGCTGTAAATCCGGCAACGCCAGATGTAATTAGCCCTATGCGTGATATTTTGTTCTCAGCAGGCATTATATTAGCATTGTTTATTTCATGAATATCTTTGTAATTATTAATAGAGTTTTGCGGTATATCATTATTCATTTTATGTAACCTCTTATTTTTATTAACTAAAATTTTAATTGTATCTACACGTGGCAGTTGAAAATGCAGGTTTTCAGCAAGTGATTATAAGTTTTTAGCC
>CAKNAD010000202.1 GCA_929200515.1 Candidatus Gorgonimonas leptogorgiae
ATGATAACAAGCAACAGAAGATTATTTTGTTAACTACCCTTTTAGATTTAAGGATTTTTATCTACTTTGTGTGTTTTTGTAGTCTCTTTTTCTATAGTGCCTGAATCTGTCGCTACATGATAAGTTGTTTTGGTTGTGTTTGTTGAGGTTTCTGTTATATCGTTAATTAATGGTAATGCAGTTGGGATTTCTTTTTTTACATCCACTCCTAGTTTCTTAAAATCACTACATATAGCTACTAAATTTCCCTTACCCTCACTAAAAACTTTAATGGTTTCATTGTAATTTTCAGAAACTTTAACGATACTATTTTTTAATTTAACTAGATTATCTGCTACTAAAGTTAATTTATTATATACTGAAGTTGCTTTTCCAGCAAGTTTACGAGTATTTATACTTTGACGCTCAATGCTCCATAAATTAGCTACGGTTTTTAAAGAAGCTAGTAGCGTTGTGGGTGAAGCAATAATAATATTTTTTTGAAAAGCGTCATATATTAAATTTTGGTTTTGTTTTATAGCTAGCAGTAGTGCTGATTCTATAGGTATAAACATGAAAACAAATTGTGGCGAGTTAATATCAGTAGTAGCTGCATAATTTTTTTCTGCAAGTAATTTGATATGATTACGAATATTATTGCAATGTTTATTTGCGTGCAAGTTATATATGTCATTATCTTCAGTTGCTACACATTCTATATAGTTTACCAATGAAACTTTAGAGTCAATAATTAAATGCTTACCATCAGGTAGGTTAATAATAAAATCTGGTTGTAGTTTATTGTTGTTTTCGTCTTTAATTTCTGGTTCACGTTGAAATTCAATATCTTTTATTAAACCGCTAACTTCTAATAGACGCTCTAATTGCATTTCTCCCCAGCAACCTTGTAGTTTTTTATCGCCTTTTAATGCTTGAGTGAGCTGCTGAGCATCTTGTGACATTTGGTTATGTAGCTCTAATGATGACTTTAACTGATTAGATAAAGCAGATCGTTCAGAAATTGACTCCTGATGAACATTTTTGATTTCTGCGTTAAATTGAGTTATTTGTTGTTTTACAGGCTCTAAAACTTTAGTTAAGTTATCTTCATGACGTTTATTTAAAGATTGACTTTTAGTGTCAATTACAGCATTAGCTATGTTGGTAAAATGTTCGCTTAATAGGTCTTTGCTTTGTTCAATAAAATTCATTGACTTCAGTCTTTCTTCTAATTCAGCAGTTTTTATTTTTTCTTGGTGATATAACTGTTTAGCATCTTCTAATTCAATTTTTAATGATGAAATTTCAACTGTTTTTTGATTTATATCTTGTTGTGTTAAATCTAATTTAGTAGACATTTTATTATATTCAATGTTTTCATGTTTAGTCTCTGCAATAGTTTCATTTAAATTATCTTGTAATTTATGCAGATGTGCTGTTTTTTCTTGCAGTTGTATTTGTGAGTATTTCAAAATTTCATTAATTTTAGTATGTTGTAATTGTAATTGTTGATGTGATTTATTGAGAGTATTAAATTCGCTTTGTAGCTCATTAGCATCATATTTTACATTTTGTAGTTGTTTGTCATAATTAGTTTCTAACTTAATTATCTGCTGTGCAGCTTGTTTTTTAGTATATATCCATGCTATTAAGGCTGATCCGGCAGAACATATTAAAATTAATAAAAAACTGATCCAAGATGTTGTAATCATATAAACTTCCATTTAAGTAAAAATTCTAGGTAATATTAAAGTTGAGTGATTATACACCTTGTAAATGAAGGTGTATACACCTTTTAATGTGTAAAAATTATAAGCTGATAATATTAGATGCATGTTTTGCCTAATTGTTATATACTGTTTATTTATAGAAATTTTAAAAAATAGTTTTGTGTTGATTGTATAGGCTAAGTTTAGCTTTAACCATTACAGCACCTAAATATATACAGGTTAACAGTTATAGTTACGGCACATGATTAAAGATAAACCTAAAATTATATTAGAAGCTAATGAACTCGAATTGTTGTTAGGTAAAGATGAGATTACCCTTATACATGTTAGTAGCAATAACTATTACAAACAATTGCATATCCCTACAGCAGTAAATATTCCAGCACGGTCTATATGTGCTAAAAATAGCAAATTTTTAGGGGATTTACCTACTACTGATGAATTAACACATTTGTTTGCATCTTTAGGTTATAATAAGCAACAGTACTATATAGTATACGATGATGAAGGCGGTGGCTGGGCAGGAAGATTTATTTGGTTGTTAGATGTTATTGGTCATAATAAATATTCTTATTTAAACGGTGGTTTGTTAGCATGGGTTAAAGAACGATATCCTATAGAGACTACTATAAATGAAACAATTTTTAATGAAGTTAACATAGATATAAATCATGAACCAATTGCTGAATTAGACTACATTGAAAATAATTTAAACAATGAAGACATAGTGTTGTGGGATGCAAGATCAACTGCTGAATATAACGGTAACAAAATATTTTCTAAACGAGGCGGACATATTCCTGGTGCAATAAATCTTGATTGGCTTGAATGTTTAGATGCTAGCAGAAATTACCGCATTAAACACAATATAGGGTCAATTTTATCAGAGCTAGGTATAACTCCCAATAAGCAAATTATAACATATTGTCAAAACCATCACCGATCTGGGTTGGCGTATTTAGTTGCTAAGTTATTAAATTATCCACGTATTAAGGCGTATCCTAAATCATGGGCAGAATGGGGTAATTTAGAAACAACTCAAATAGATTAAGTTGTATTTGTATATTACTAATTATACAGTTTTTACTTGCATGATAAGCTATTGTAACAAGTAAAAGCTGTGTTTTTTATTACATTAATTCAAGAGTATTACTAGTGAAACAAAATAATTTAATATGGATTGATTTAGAGATGACAGGATTGAATCCTGAAACAGATAGAATTATCGAAATAGCAACTATAGTAACTGATGATAATTTAAACATTGTAGAGCAAGGACCGGTTATGGCGATTCATCAGTCCGAGCAAGTTATGGATGCCATGAATAGCTGGTGTGTTAAAGTACATGGTAAAACAGGATTAACAACCAGAGTAAAAGAAAGCTCAATAACTGAAAAACAAGCAGAAGATGCAACTTTAGAGTTTATAAGAAAATATACTATAAAAAATAAATCTCCTATGTGTGGTAACTCTATAGGGCAAGATCGACGCTTTTTAAGAAGATACATGCCTGAGCTACATGAACATTTTTATTATAGAAATATTGATGTAAGTACTTTAAAGGAGCTAGCAAAAAGATGGAAACCAGAGATACTCAAAAAACTAGTTAAAAAAGGTAGTCATATTGCTCTTGAAGATATCAAAGAATCTATAGATGAATTAAAGTTTTACCGTGAGCATTTTATTTCATTAACAACAAATACAGATTTGTAAACACTGTTTGATGGAAAAAATATTTGAATTAAAAAACCTAGCTCAAATATAATTTCACAGACTTCTAGTTTTTAAGGTTAGTGTCAGGTTAGTTTTGAGCTACTACATTTTAAAAATCGTATGCTTTTTTGTTTAGTATATTTTATTTTTATATTTGCAAAATAAAACATACAGAACAAAACGCTAAAATTTTTTTTTAGACTGATTTGTTATTCTTTCTTACCAGAAATAATTTAAAGAATCATCATCATTGCTAGAGTCATCTTTAATATTTTTTACTCTCTGATATTCTTCACCTTGTGGATCATTGGTTTCAACTATAGATAGAATAGCACCTTGTTTATCTTTTACGACTATAAAAAAAGGTTTATTGAATCGGATGGCTATATTATTCATATTTATATCATCAAATTCAAATGCACCTTCTCCTTCAAATTCACTTTCACCTTCGCTTTCAGAATCGATTCTTGATCTTGTTAGGGGTTTGTCTGTAAGTCCGTGTTTACTAATATTTACACTATTTATTTGTACCATTTTTACGCCTGCTTCTTCATCACTAAGTCGTATTGTATTTAGATGTCTTAGATTAGGGCAAGAAAATCTTGCATGCGTTGCTTTGTTTTTTCTGTTATTGTAATCTAATCCAATGCTACACATTGTTAGTATATTAGTAATACTTTCCGCAGTTTTATTGCAATTACTAGGCATAATAAAATCTACTACAAAACCATTTTTAGTGGTTGTTCTAATAGCGACATCATTATTTAAAAGCAATTTTGCAATACTTTCTCTAATTTTTGCACGTTCTTCCCTATATTTGTTTATTTTAAGTTCTGTTTCCTTATTTTGTTTTTCCTTTTTTAAATCTGTAAGCTCTGTTATTTGTTTGTATAAATCGTATGCTTTCTGATCTAGTTCAGATAATAAAGCTTGATTTTCAATATTTACATGTACGTTATAAACTCTTGCAGCTTCGAAATAGTCTACTATTTGAGTTTCACCGCTGTTATTTGTAAATTCACTAGGGGCACCGTCTTTAAAGTCTGGGCTCCAACATTCTTCCATATATGAATAGTTTATAGCTACTATATTTTTAGTAGTATCGTTTTTACTTAATTCTTGTGTAAAACATTTTTTTGCATCATCAACTACAGCAGGATGAAATTTATTTTCAATAAGTGTAGATATATATTGTTCATAACTTTGTCTTTCTTTTTTAGCTTTATCACTATTATTTCCAGCAAAGTGTAAAATATTATTTGCCACAATAAAGCCTTTATCTTTTAAATAGTTATCATCTAGTTTATCCTTAGGATAGATTACTGTTAATGATGTAAAAGGTAGTTTTTTTTGATTGTCTTCATTTTTAGTAGTTGTAGAAGGCTTTGATAATTTACTTATTGTATTATTACCTGTTGAGTTTTTTACTAGCAAACAACTAATTTTTTTTAATAAGCTTTCTTCTTTAGATGAATAGATGAAATTTTTATTGTCGCCTTCAGTATAGAGATGTTTCTTTTGCAAAAAATCACTAAATTTTGCTTTATATTCTTCTGTTTTGTTAAGTTTATTCTTGACAAGATTAGCTTTTCTTGTAAGTCGTCTGTTGTCTGTATGTAGTGTATCACTGCCATTATTTGCAAGTAATAACTCTAATACTTCTTTCGGGTCATCAGTAAATTCAGCTAAAAATTTTGCTATATCAGTTGTTGTTATTGTTGGGTCTTCTAGCATTTCAAACAGCTCTAGACTCAATTCTCGTATACTGTAATCATCACTACATATATCCCCTGTATTAGCTACCGCACCGTAAACCATCGCCCTTTAGGGCGGTGATATAAGGTGCATTA
>CAKNAD010000203.1:0-3657 GCA_929200515.1 Candidatus Gorgonimonas leptogorgiae
ATTTTCAAATGCTAGATGACATAAAACCTGCATTTTGAACTTCCATGTGTATAAACCATTTTACTTAGCCCTAAAACCTAGCATTTTCCATGTGTAAGTTGTGGGCATTAAAACATGTACAAATATATTAAATTACTATAATTAAATTTCGTTTAAAAAATATTAATTGTTATTTTTCAATCCTTTGGACATTGCTCCAGATTAATTTATTTCTATTATGTGGGCAAGTTCCATTAGTATTAGGCTGAAGCATTTTGTGCCATGTTACTAAATGCTTATATTCGTATAATTGATTTTCACAAAAGACTGGTTGCTCAGCATCTTCTAGTGCGACTTGTGATATCATCGTTAAGGTTTTAGGATCTATCTGATCTCCAGTATATAATTTTAGTTCATCGTAGGCTATTATTTCATTTTCTCTTTCTGTTATACCAACCGGATTTATTTGATATAACAAAATCATTCTATAATTAAACCTTTCATTTTGTGAATTTGAGATTAAAACAATTAAATCAATTAACTGCCTATTTAAATTATTTCTTTCTCTATTTATTCCTGATCTAATCGCAATATCATTATTTATACTCGATATCGCTCTTGCATGTAAGTCATTAAGTTGCTGCCTGTTCTCAATAGAATTAGACGCTGCTGTACAAAAATCACGAATTGCTATTATACAATTTAAGCTAGAGATTATATTTTTGCTTGCTACATTAAGAGAATTAAAAAAGTGACAAGATATTATTGTAGCTAAGCTTATGCCACCTAAACAAATAAGAGGGGTTGCATATTTATCAATTACTGTATTTTCTCTACCAATATAATTAGCAACTATACCAGCTGATGATGCTATAGATGAAGCACCTAAATAGCCAGTTTTGTCTATGGCTTTTGCTACATTAAAAAAAGTTTTACCAATATATTTAGCTCCCTTTTTTAAATTGCTATCTTCAGGAGAATCTACACTATATATCTTAGTCTGTATAACTATTGATACTTTAACAAGTGCTAAACCTATATATTTAACAGCTATATTTTCTTTTTCATATATTTTTGCTGCTTCGTTAAAATATTCAGTTGGAGTTATTTCTCTATTATTTATTATTTGCATTTATAACCACACTGTTTTAAAAATTAAAAGAATAATACAGTAAAAAAGATAAAAAGTTTAATAATTCTACTTTAGATAAATTAATATTTTATTGAAAACACATCTAAAGCGGATATGTTAGCCTGTTTTATTCAATTTTGGGTGCTGTAATTTTATTATTGAATATGCTATTATCTCTATAATATTATATAGTACATGATTATGCAAAATGAAATATTACCTAGATAACGCCAAGAGTTTTTTTGATAATACTGTAAATGTTAATATGCAGATGCATTATAATCAATTTTTACCTTTATTACCTGAAGGGGCAAATATAATTGATGCTGGCTGTGGTTCCGGGCGTGATAGTAAGCATTTTCTTGCTTTAGGTTACAAGGTTATTGCTTTCGATGCTAGTTCTAAGTTAGTTCAATTAGCCACAGAGTTTACTAAGCATAATGTTAGCTGTTGCTCTTTTCTTGAATTTAACACCATGCATAATAGCCAAGATGGCATTTGGGCTTGTGCTTCGTTATTGCATATTTCTCGTAATCAGCTAACAACAACTTTTTCACATCTTGCTCAATTTTTAAAACCTAATGGTGTATTTTATTGTTCCTTTAAATATGGAAGCAGTGAAACAGAACGTAACGGTCGGCATTTTACTAATCTTAATGAAATATTACTTGCTAATATATTAAAAGATAGCCCACTGAAAATACAACAATCTTGGATAACTTCCGATTTACGTACCGGCAGAGAAAATGAGCAATGGCAGCATGCGATCTTACTAAAGGATTATTCTAGTAGGTGAATTAATCTAGAAAGTGTAAAGTTGCTGCCCCCTTAGAGATAAATATTTTACAAAAAGGATTTGTATTTATGGATAAAGCATTAATGCCTGGAGTATTTGGAAACAATGCTTGTTATTGCGTATCGAAAATAAAAGAGGAAACACAAGTTAAAGGTTTGTTTGCTAACCGTGGTACCAGCATAAAAGATCTTGTTGAAAGCCATTTAAATAGCTCTGAAAACCTTGATTTTACCAATTATAAGAAAATTGGTAGGGGTTGTGGCTCTATTCAAGTAGTAAGTGCTAGATTAACAGATAGGCAAGGTAATATTCGTCATGTAGCCTGTAAAATTACAAAGCAAAATAAATTTACTATAAATGAAGTTTTGGCACTAGCAAAATTAAAAGATAAAGATAATATTGTTCAGCTATTAGGTGTATGTATAATAGAGGAAGATAAATTAAATAAATGTTTTCTTGTATTAGAATTAGCTGATGCTAATTTATTTAAATATATTGTCGAGCTTGGAAAACTTTCAAGAGCAATCCCAATGAATGAAATTGCTTCTATTATTAAAGATATGTGCTCAGCAATTTCATATTGTGAAATAAGTAATATAAATCATGAAGATATACATTTATTAAACTGGTTAATGTTTTATGGCAAGGGGGAGACCACAGCAAAGGTAAAATTAGCCGATTTTGGGGTGTCGAGTAATCTTGGTGATAACACAAATACTATGATGCGTGATACTTTATTAAACTTAGATCATGTTATTGCTTCTAATAGTCATAAATCTAATTTTCCAGGTTGTACATATATATACGAGAGTGTAGAACAACTAGCTAATAAAAATTTCAAGACAAAATATAGAAGATTAGCACTTCTTAATGATGAAACCGATTTTAATATATATTTATCAATATATGTAGCTGAACTAACTAAATACTTAAATGGATGTAAAGAACTAGCAACAATACTTACACCATTATTAATTATATATTCGTATATGCCAGATGACCATTTTACAAACATAAAAATTCCAAGTGCTGCTGAAATTGTAACAGCAATAGCAGAAAAATGCGACCCACAACCTTTTCGAGCTTTGCCAGTTGAAGCATAGTTTTGATTGTTGAAATACATTAACACCACCAAAAAATGAACAATGGCTCAGTGCGATTTTAATTAAGATGTAATTAATGCGATCACTGTTATTAGTAAAAGATAGCAACCTACTCACCGCTAACAATAACGATCAACCGCTACAAACTACTCCATGCTCTTAGCAATGCTACTGAAATTGATATAGCACTGTCTTTTATTCAGCAATCGGAGTTGGAGTTGCTATAATTTTGTTATTGAAGTAAATCAGATATATGCTATTATTCTTAAAATATTCGATAGTAACTAATTATGCAAAAGCGAATAATTTGTGCTATTAATAAGCAAATAGCTAACACTAGAAATATTTGAAACAAGATAGGAGCGCAATAGTGAAATTTAATGCAGACAACCTGTCATTTGGTAGGCATGAAACCTTTGCATTGCGCTATAGTTGGTTGCCTAAAGGTTTTCAAGCAGTTACAGATAAAAAATTTAATTTTGCCGATACTGACGAAGCAACAATTCAGTTAGGAGTTGGTAAAAACATGGTAGCATCTATACGTTACTGGCTACGTGCTTGTCAGATGATAGAGCAAACAACTGTAGAGCCATCGGAGTTAGGTAAATTAATATTAGATAAAACTAATGGTTTAGACCCTTATCTTG
>CAKNAD010000203.1:3667-5232 GCA_929200515.1 Candidatus Gorgonimonas leptogorgiae
CTAGCTACTAATGCATCGCAAGCAACTTCGTGGTTTTGGTTTTTTAATAAATTTCATAAACCAGAATTTTCTACTGAAGAATTACAAACAGCACTTGCTGATTACCTGAAAGAAAATGTTATTAAGGGTAAACGTCCAGCAACTAAAACTTTAAAAAATGATTCTACCTTACTACCAAGAATGTATACTTTAGGCAAGAGCAACAAGGGCGTTGTTATTGAAGAAAATTTAGATGCTCCGCTATCACAGTTGCATCTTATTAATGCATCAGCAGATGGTAAAAGTTTTCAATCAAAACTAGAAGCACGATCTAACCTACCTGTTGCTGTTGTAGGTTTTGCGGTAACGGAGTTAATGCAAAGAAAGCAAGTATCTGTTATTCCGATTGAAGAACTACTTTATAGCCGAGATCAATACGCTGCTTTAGGTTCAGTATTTCGTTTAACTGAAACGGATCTTATTACTAAACTTGAACAAATGATAGAATACATACCTAGTAATTATGAAATCAGAGAAACATCTGGCATTCATCAGCTGTATTGTCTTAATGAAAAAATAAAGGCAACTAGTTATTTAAAAAAACATTATAAAAAAGAACGGTCAGGGGCGACAGCATGAGCATAGCGAATAAGGTTAATATTAATACCCATTACACACGTTCAATAAATTTAGAACGTGATGCTGATTCTATCGATATTATTAATGCATATATACCAACATCAAGAGCAATTAGAACTTTTGAACGAGTTAGTTTAGCGTTTCATGCAGATCAAGCTCCAAGAGCATGGTCGTTAGTTGGTCCTTACGGTTCGGGTAAATCATCATTTTCTGTTTTCCTGTCGCATTTATTATCAGCTAGTCATTTAGCAACTACTAAAGTAGCACAACAAATTCTTAAAACAGCGGATGCCAAACTAAGTAAAAAATTTGCTAAAGAAACCAAAGGTAATAATGGCTACTTAAAAATTTTAGTAACTGGTAGTCCAGAACCTATGGCAAAGCGTTTAGTACAAGCAATGTATATTGCTGCTGAAAGCTATTGGCAACAAATTAAAAGTCGTAAACCTAATGTTATTGCTAAATTAAAACAAGCTACAGAAAAAAAAACTATTAATGCTAGTGAGGTATTAGATTTAGTTAAAAGCTTACAAGCAAAACTTGAACAAGCTAAATGCTGTGGTATTTTGTTTATTATTGATGAGCTAGGTAAATTTTTAGAGTACGAAGCAAGGCATTATGGAGCTAATGACATTTACCTATTGCAATCTCTTGCTGAACATGCTTGTGCTGGCAATTGTGTTAATTTGTACATGTTTGTAATGTTGCATCAATCTTTCGATAAGTACGCTAAAGGATTAGGTGAAAATTTAAAAAATGAATGGTCAAAAGTACAAGGTCGCTTTGAAGAAGTACCATTTTTAGAATCTACAGAACAAACATTACGTGTGGTTTCAGCAGCATTTAACTATAAACTAGACAAACAAGAATCTAAAGTTCTATTAGAAAAAACTACAAAAACTATCGATGTATTAATTGAAAAGCAAGCTCTACCTAGTGCATTAAAT
>CAKNAD010000204.1 GCA_929200515.1 Candidatus Gorgonimonas leptogorgiae
CTGAAAATATCTTATCAGCAGATGCAACAATTAACTAGGTGCGTAACTTGAGTTAGTTAATATTGAATAACGACAAGTAAGATAGTATTTTATGGGAATTAATTAAGATTAGGTTGTTTGATTTTTTTAAATTATGGTACTCCTTAAAATATAAGGTGTACCATACAACTTTTTACGCTATAAAAAAGAAATACAAAATAAAACTAGTTTGCGCTCTTTGTAGCTAGCTTTTCTTTAATTCTTGCAGCTTTTCCGCTTAGGTTTCTTATGTAGTAAAGTTTTGCTTTGCGAACGTCCCCACGTCTTTTAACTGTTATAGAGCTATTTAGAGGAGAGTATGTTTGAAAGGTTCTTTCAACTCCAATACCATTGGATATTTTACGTACAGTAAAAGATGAATTTAAGCCACGATTCTTTTTAGCAATTACTAAGCCTTCAAATGCCTGTAATCTTTCTCGTGAACCTTCAGTAACTTTTACCTGTACTACAACTGTATCACCAGCTTTAAATTCAGGTAGTTCTTTTCCAAGCATTTGATCTTGTTCGATCGCTTCGATTAATTTGTTTTTGCTCATAATATATCTTCCTAATTCATTTGATTACGTGTATATACACAATAGAACCGATTAATTACAATCTTGTGTTTTTTGGTAATCGCTAATAAAACCTTCTAATAATAGCTGATCTTCTGTTGATAGCTCAATTTTTTCTAGTAAATCTGGGCGTAGTAGCCAAGTTAAACCTAATGATTGCTGTGCTCTCCATCTGGCTATTTTTTGATGATCTCCAGATAATAAAATCTTAGGAACTTTATCGCCACAAAAGTTTTCAGGGCGCGTATAATGCGGATAATCTAGCAATCCAGAAGAGAACGACTCATAAACTGCTGAGGATTCATCTCCTAAAGTTCCAGTGATTAATCTGGAAACAGAATCGATAACAACCATTGATGGCAACTCACCGCCACTTAATATATAGTCTCCGATAGAAATGCTAGCGTCTATATCAGCTTGTATTCTATGGTCAATTCCTTCGTATCTTCCAGAAACTAGTACTAAATGATCGTTAGTAGCTAAATCTTCGACTATTTTTTGTGTTAATAACTCGCCTTGTGGAGTTAACATAATAACTTTAGATTTACCTTTAACTGCTGATTTAGCGTCAGTAATTGCTTTTCTAACAGGTTCAGCTTTCATTACCATGCCTGGACCACCACCATAAGGGCGATCATCTACAGTTGAGTTTTTATCAGTAGTATAATCTCGAGGATTCCAAAGGCTTAGGTTAATAATTCCATTATTAACAGCCCTACCAATAACACCGTAATTGGTAATTGCATCGAACATTCCTGGCATTATGCTAACTAGACTGAAGCTAATGCTTTTGTTGTCTTGGTTTGTTTTCATATTAAAAATCTGGATCCCAGTCAACAATCAACACTTTGTTATTTAAATCTATATTGATGATAACTTGATCCGTTAACCAAGGAATAAGGCGTTCTTTTTCATCTAAGCTATCAGTAGTTGGCTTGGTAACAATCACCTGATTTGCAGCGGTATCAAACATATGACTAACAACACCAAGAAGATTTTTACCTTCTAATTTAAGGTGATATACCTTTAGACCCTCTAACTGATGATAGTAAACGTAGTCTTCTTCTAAATTAGGAAGATCATGCTCATAAACAAATATTTCAGACCCAGAATATAAAAGCGCTTGATCTCTATCATTGCAGTTTTGCAATTTAACAGCAATTGATGCTTGATGCTCCGTCTTTTTTTCTATGGAAACTTTTGAAATTACACCTTTTTTTTTAAGGTTCCATATAGGATATTGTAAAATGTTAGTTTCAGGACTTGTAAAGGATTTAATTTTTACCCAGCCCTTAACACCATAAGCAGACTTTATAAAACCAAGAACAATAACCTTATTATTTTTAGCTAATGACACAGGACAAATTTGCCTACTTTAGCTAATTAAGACGCAACAGGAGTTGCAACTTGCTGACTCTTATATTGCTTGATGATAGTTTTTACTCTTGGAGTAATCTGGGCACCATTTTTAAGCCATTTGTCTAAAAGAGGTAAATCTATGCGAATTTTTTCTTCTTTTCCACGTGCTAGCGGGTTAAAAAAGCCTAGGCTATCGATAAAGCTACCACTATTAGCATTGCGACTATCAGCAACACGAATGCGATAATAAGGGTTTTTTTTAGCTCCGCTACGAGATAATCGTATTATTACCATGTACTATTTCCTTACTCAAAGTTACTAGTAGTAATTTTAATAACCACGCTTTATTGAAATTACATAAAGCGTAGCTTACTACACACTATTAATTGTATTAAATAATTTAATTGGTAGATTTTAAGCAAATTTCTGATAAAAATCAATAGCTTCTTATAAATCAGTAAAAATTTATTGTGGTTTTACCTAAAGATTGCCTAATAACAGCAAATTTACATAAATATGACACGGTATTGTAAGCTATTATTTGCAATAATACAAACATTAAATTAAAAAAAGTAATATTATTTAGCTACTAACCTATGTTAAGTTGCTAGTTTCTATTAAATCTCTAACTTGTTTTGCGTGTTGCATAGTTAACGCTTGTTCTGCGATTTTTTTACAAGCTGCAAAATCTAATTCACGTATTCGCTGTTTTATCATGGGGATATTATGTGCAGACATAGATAGCTCATCGATACCAAGACCAACTAAAATAGGAACAGCAACGACATCTGCCGCCATGCCACCACAGATACCAACCCATTTATCATGTTTTTTCGCTGCTGTTATGGTTTTATTTATTAAATGCAATACTGCTGGATCTAGACCGTCAACCCATTTGCCAAGTTTGGCATGTCCTCTATCTACTGCTAAGGTATATTGAATTAAGTCGTTGGAACCTATTGAAAAGAAGTCTACTTCTTGAGCAAATTGATCAGCAATAATAGCAACTGATGGCACTTCAACCATAATGCCAATACCAACGTTAATTTTTTTGCCACTAGCTTGTTGTAACTTGTTTTGCTCTTCTTCAATTAATTTTTTAACTGCTCTAAGCTCTAATATTGAACTTACCATAGGCAACATTATATTAAGATTATTTGTAGCGGATTTAAGCAATGCTTTAATCTGATCTCTTAAGATGCTTGGACGTAAAATGCCAATTCTAATACCGCGTTCCCCTAAAAACGGGTTATCTTCTTTGTCTATAGGCAGATAAGAAATAGGCTTATCTCCACCTGCGTCTAAAGTTCTGATTACTATTGGATGATCACCTGCCATTGTTTCAAGAATTTTCTTGTAAATAGTCTCTTGCTCCTCAACTGTTGGAGCAGACATTCTATTCATGAAAATAAATTCTGATCTAGTTAGCCCTATGCCGTCTGCACCTAAGTTTTTTGCCTGCTCGACATCTTCTGTATCTGCTATATTAGCAGCTACTAAGACACGTACGCCATCTATAGTTACCGCCGCGGTGCTCTTGTTTTCTGCTATCTTTTTATTTATTTCAATGAGCTTATTTTTGTAGATTAATAAATCTTTTAGCTGTTGAGCAGTTGGTGCTATGTTAATTACCCCTTTATTAGCATCGACGATAATTTCAGTACCAGTTTTTACTTCTCTGATTTTATTACTAGCAGAAGCTATATACGGAATATTTAATGAGCTAGCTAATATAGCAGCATGCGAAGTTGCACCACCTTTTACGGTGCAAATAGCTATTATTTTACTTTTATCTAAGGATACGATTTCAGATGGTGTTATGCTATCTAGAAATAAAATAGTATTTTCTGGAATCTCCTCTGTAGAAGTTAGTATTCCTATAAGTACTCGCAATACCCTTGAACCAACATCTTCGATATCATCTGCACGAGCAGCTAATAATGGATTATTTAAGCCTCGTAATTCTTTAGCTTTATCAAGGTAACAGCTATGCCAAGACCACATAGCTGATTTTCCTTGTTTTATTAATTCTTCAGCGGTGTTTATAAGGATTGGATCATTCAACAATTCTTGATGCGCAATAAATACATCTTCGTGTAAAGAAGATGCATAGCTTTTTAGTTTTTTTATTAACTCTTCTAGACTATTTTGTGCCTTGTTTATCCCGTAAGTTAATTGACCTAATTCTTCCTCGATGCCTTCACCTTTTTCTGGTAGATCAGGAAAACTATGATATTGATGTAACACAGTACCAGCGACCATACCTCTTGCTGCAGAGATGCCCACTATATGAGAAGCATCAGTCTCGCCCCAGCTTATTAAAGGTTGTTCATCTTGATAACTATAAACAGGTTGCAAAGTTTCTACTTGTTCTCCTAGTCCACTTGATATAGCTTGCTCTAGTGCGTCAAGCACTTGTGTTGGGTTTTCTGCTCGTACATTAAATGTTAACCTACTACCACACTTTGTATTTAGCTCTAAAAGAGCTGTTAAGCTTTTTATGGGTGCTATTTTGTTATTGTCATTGTTAACTATAGTTATATCAGCATCATATGATTTTACCGATTGTATAAGTTGAGCGGCTGGTCGGGCGTGTAATCCTTGAGGATTTAATATAGTTATCTCTCGCGATTCTTGTGCTTTTGTTTTAGATTTAGTTGCTTCTGGTATTTTAGCAGTGTCATTGCTATGTATAGTAAAAGCTTTGGTTTTGCCTGCTTCTACATCTGAACCTTCTTTATTAATTAAGTTTCCGGTTTGCCCGGTAGTTATTATAATCACTGTCTGTAAATTAGCATGCTTGCTAACTTCATCGGGATCAAAATAAATTAATGGCTGACCTAATTTAACCTCATCTTTTAATGCTACTTTATCTTCAAAGCCTTTACCATTTAACTTTACAGTATCTATTCCTATATGAATTAAAACTTCTATATCCTGATTAGTTTTTATCGATATAGCATGTTTTGCTCTGTGTAATTGTGTTATGATGCCATCACAAGGAGCAACCACGCAGTTGCTACTAGGGTCTATTACAAAGCCATCGCCAATTATTCGCTGTGCAAACACTTGATCAGCAGATCTTTCTATGGGGTATACTTTTCCTGATAGAGGAGCTATTAAGTCGAAACTTGTGTTCAGAATTGTCATTGTATCGCACGTCATCTAGTTCCCTTTAACCTTTAATATTGTCTGGTAAATTAGATTAATATGAAATGTAGCTGTGTCTGAACTACTCCGCCCTAAAGGGCGAAGGTTCTAAATCACTTTAGAAC
>CAKNAD010000205.1 GCA_929200515.1 Candidatus Gorgonimonas leptogorgiae
TGTATGCTATTAAAATATCCTATATCATTATTCATATTATACATCTTCCTTGATACTGATTAATTTAAATTATACTCTTAAAATACCAAATTTTTCTAGTGTAAGTATTAGTCATTATAGCATTTTTTTTGATATAAGTAAATACTGTATATACACCGAGATGTTATTTTTTTTATATTTGAATGATAAGTACATTAATGAAGTAGAGGCAAAGAATATAGCGACAACCTCGTTGTTAAAGTTTCATCTCCTGAGTAGCTAATTTTATTTAGTATACCTATAATTGAAAGAGAAATATCAGCAAAAGCTGTACAAGAAAAAGCAATGGTTCCTATTGCAAAACCAAGGGTAAGCTCAATTAAAATATTTTTAATTAATTTACTTAATGATATCTTATTATTGTCATAATTTACTTTATGTATACTAATGCTAAGTTGGCATCTCCTAGCACTAACTACTATACCAGCAGGTACACATAGAATAGTAGCACAGGGCAGTCCGATAGTTCCAGTTACAGCTATAGAGCATACTCGCAGGCCTTTAAAAAAAGCTTGTTTAGCTTTTGTATTTTCTGTAAGTTGTGATTCATTCCCTTGTATATATGTTTGTATACTCTCAAAATATTTTTTAGGGCCAATATCATCCATATGATATACCTTCCTTGATGGTTATTCTTTTAAATTACAACTTTAAAATAATCATTTTTTTTTATAAAACAATCAATCGCTCTAATTAAATACTAGTAGTAATTATAATATTTTTTTTGATATAAGTAAATACTGTTTATAATTGGTATCTGGGATTAGCAATAATAGCGAAATTAGAGCATATAACTTATAGCAAAAATTACAGACTTTAATGCTTCGTTCGAGGATTAAAAAAGCATAATCAAATGAATATGCTATTACTCTGGTTTAATTTGGGGGTGGGTTGTCTAATTTAATAAGGCAAAAATTACTTGCGGAAAAGACGATCTTCGGGTAGAAGCTGTATAATTTTTACTAAAAAGATCTAGTTTATCGTTAAAGGAACTTCTGCGGTATTTTGTTTTATTACCTTGAATTAAACCATTTTTTGCTGTTGAAGCATAGCATATTTTTTCCTAGGATAAGAACATGACCCCAGCTTTTTCGTTAATGTTTCGTCTCCTGCTTTATTGCTAACATTAATTTTATTTATTGTAGTGATCAATATAAGAGAAAAATCAATAAAAGTTGTAAAAGTCAAAGCAATAGCCCCTATTGCAAAGCCAAGGGTAAGCTCTATTAAAATATTTATAATTAATTTGGGTAATGATATCCAATTATCGCTATAAAGTTGTTTAGATTCATAAATGCTATCAATAACCCTTACAGCACTAAAAAATATACCTGCTGGTACACAAATAACAGCAGAACAGGCGGCTCCTACAACTCCAGCTCCAACTACAGCAAGTACTCTCTTGCATTGAAAAGATCCCTGCATAGGTTTTGTATCTTTTGCAAGCTGTGGTTCTCCTTCCATATATGCTTTTATGGACGGACATAAGCCTACTTTATTAGTCATCATATACCTTCCTTGATAGCGATTAATTTAACTTATACTCTTAAAACAATAAATATCCCTAATTAAATATGAGTGGTAATTATAATAATTTTTTTGATATAAGTAAATACTGTTTATGTATCTGGGATTAGCAATAATAGCGAAATTACAGACTTTAATGCTTTGAGTATTAAAAAATCATAATCACGAAGATATTATTACTCTGGTTTAATTTGGGGTTGGTTGCCTTGTGGTTTAGTTTATAGTAGCTTGTAGCATAAATCAATCAAGGAATATTATATTTATGGAAAGAACTCGCCTTTATACAGTACCCTGTAATACTATAGCGGTTACTAATCAACCCAAAAATTCAGAAAAGACAATGATAGCAGTTGGAGGTCAGAACAAATGGATAGATAATGACGGTGGAATAGATAATCTAAATATAAAAATTGATGATCGTTTAATTATCGGGCTTCGTTATTTGGGAACAACCCCTTTACATAGGGCGATTATAGAGGGTAGTTGTGAGGTGGTTTATAAAATTTTGCAAAAACAAACAACTAATATTAACGATCAAGATAAACATGGAAATACCGCATTGTCATTGGCAATAAAGCTTAGGAAACGTGAAAATGCCCAATTTCTCCTTGAAAATGGAGCAAATGTAGATATAGCAAATAATAATAATGATGCTCCCATTCATGTAGCTTGTAAAAATCATGATTTGTCAGCCTTAAAATTAATCATAAATGCCGGGGCTGATATTTATAAAGAAAACACATTAGGAAACGCTATGGTTGTTGCTATAGCCAATAATAGCACTAACTGTTTTAAATACCTGCTGAAAGAAGATATTTATGATTTACGCAATGGGGGAGAGCAGGTTGTTTCAGGTGTTATTTACGCAGTGCGAACAGGAGTTATAGATGCAGAAAATGGCAGAGGATTATTGATAATGTTATTACAAACATTAGATAGCATAGATTGGCAAGATTCTAAAGGCAAAAATACTGCAATGATATTATTAAGCGAATGTGTAAGTGGAGACTTAGCAGATCCTAACTTACAAGCAATAGTAGTAAAAAATCTTAATTCGCAAGATATTAAAAACAATAATTTATGGCACTTTGCAGCTATAGGTGGCGATATAAATAGTTTTCCTTTATTAGCACAATCAGGCAGAGATGTAAATTCCGCTAATGTTCACGGAGTGACACCATTTTTACTAGCATGTATGTATACATGTAGCAAACAAAGGTTAATATCTTTAATAGATTGTGGTGCAGACCCTAAAATACGTGACAACAATGGATATACAGCTCTTCATAGGTATGCAGAAAATAAAATTATAACTGAAGATATAGCGATATTGTTATTAAAATATATTGATGTCAATAGTATTGCTGGATGTGGTGGTACAGCTTTGCATCTTGCTGCTTTTGCAGAGAATTACCCTTTAATGAAAATTCTAATAAAACATAATGCTAACATTCAATTAAAAGATAAACTAGGAAAAACAGCATTAAGTATACTAGAAGATGAATCAGAGGTGATTTCATTACAAATCAACGAGCTAAGCAAAGCTAAATCTCTATCTAGAAATGATAACAAAAAATTAGATAAACTTATAAATCGAGAAATAAATTACCACGATTTTATTCGGTATCTTAGAGTGGGTAGTAGTCATTTAAATCAAAGTTCAGATTGTAATATTTTATAAGTAGTTACAGTGTAAATTATTCAAATTTAATTCTATAGTAACTATAAGGATATAGGAAAATGCAGAATACTTTCTAACATTGCTATTATTAATAACTTGCTTTAGGCTAAAAATTAGCTGTTAGTAAGTTATTTTGCTTTTTAAGTGAAGCTTTCTACACTAAGAACACCTGTAGCACCTATGGATTGATCATTATTATACCTTGAATATGTGCTATAATAGGCGGTGAGTATGTTTTATTATTTTAAATCCGTTGTGTCTATTGTGACTAGATGTTCGCTTATAAAATAAGGATGTTAGCTATGAAAGATAATAACTTACCTTTTTTTTCCGGTACAAATTCACAATTAAACCCAAGAATTACTAGCTTTCTTAAGAACATAGAAAACGAAAATATTAACGGTAATAATGTAATTTATGATGGAAAAGAAATTAAAACCGTAGGAAAATTTAAAGGTTGGGGTATAAATATAGCTAAATTTATGATTAGCCACTTCAACTTTATTGTTCCTAAATCTATAGTAAAAAAAGTATCTTTGTATGATAAACAACAAAAATTGGCTTTCAAGGCATTTGATAAGTTATATTTTGTAGATACAAAGGGAAATAGCAAAAAGCTATTTGGCGATACAGGAAATAACAAGGGTAGAAAAATTACTGTAAAACAGGTAAAAGACGTTATTAATAAGCTGAGTGATCACAGACAAGGAAATACAATTAGATTAGAGTGTCATGATAATCAAAGTAATGTCTCGGTATTGAATCAAAAAACTTCATCGGGACAAATGGTAGTTCCAAAAGAAGCACAACCGCTTGCTAATGATGAAAATAGTGCTATTGATAATAGTAAAACAACTAATATAGTAGCTTCTGAGCCTTCAATGTCTATTGATATAGATAACTATGATAAATCTGTTGATCCTGCTACCCCAAGAATTATTTTTATTGTAGGAGGGGTGGGTTCTGGCAAAAGTACACTAGCAAATAAGTTAATTGAAAAAAATAAAAATAAACGCAAATACAATCTTGTTGATACTGATGAAATAAGAGATAATCTACCAGAATATAAAAAATTTTTAAAAAAAGGAAAAAATTCCTCTACACATCCAGAAGAATTCAGCAAAATACACAATAAAGCTAGATTTCTAAAAGATAAAAAATTAAATGAATGTCTTAATAATAAATCGAATATTATTTATCCAACACCTGGAGGAAATTTTTTACAATCTATGATTGATGAATTTAAAAAAAATGGTTTTTATGTGAAATTATTTTTTGTTGATGCCAACAAAGACGCTGTTTTGCAACGAGTGGCTAAACGAGAAGAGGATACAGGAAGACATACTCCAAATGAGCTCATAGATAGTTCACGCTCTGTGGGTGAATCGTATTTTCATAAAAACTGGTCTCAACAGGTACATACATCAAGTATAGTATTATCTGCTTTAAGCTCCGTTTTTATATCAGGCATAATGGAATCATCTATTAAATCAACTAGGTTATCTTGATTGTTATCTTGACAAACATTTTGGTTATCATTATTAGATATAGTTTTTTGATTACTTATTTCTAACAAACGTTGACCTTTATGACCATCCTTAATATGTTTAACTTTATCTGTATGTGTTGTTCTATAATGTCTTTTAACACCTCCTTCACTACGATAGCTTTTATTGCAAACAACACATGAAAAAGCAATAACAATATTATGAGCTTCTAAAAAATGTCTATTTAGTTTTGTTTTGTTAGTGAAGGGCATTGTGCATTGTCCACAGAAGTAATGTTTTTTTATATATTTTATATTTATTTGATGTGAAAAATTTTCGGCATGTTGTTTTAGATATTTTTTATTAGTAAAAGCTATGTTACAAGTATCGCATTTATATATCTTATTTCCATGAGTTTTTTCGTGTGCATTTAATTGATTGCTTGTATTAAAACGGTTATCACAGGCAGAACATTTATATGTTCTTTCATTTT
>CAKNAD010000206.1 GCA_929200515.1 Candidatus Gorgonimonas leptogorgiae
AAAGTTTTTTATGCCTTATATCCCCGCCCTAAAGGGCGAGCCTTTACGGCACTAATTGGTAAAAGCCATCGCATGCATTATTAAAATGCATCACTATATGTACTAGTATGTATTGTTGAATATTACTATTTAATTTTTATTAACAATATTTGTACACCTAGCAGTAATAGTTAGGCACAGTATATATACGTACAATAAAAAAACAATAACATTTTTTTTAATTTGTATAGTTTTGACTACAAATATTTATCAGCTTAACTTAACTCAATACTGGTAATCATGATCTATATACTGGTAATCATGATCTATATACTGATAATCATGATTATTAGTTTCCTTTTCATTAACAAAATCATGCATTTTTTTTACCATGCTATTATCACTTTTTACCTTGTTTGTTAATAAAGCATCAATATTTGCAGAATATTCCCAACTTGAGGGTTCAAAGTTGTAATCTAGATTATTATTTTGTTGTAATAGTATTGTTTTAGCAGCGGCTATTAAATAAAAGTAAAACTCTTCATTGTTTATTATATAAATTCTATCACTTGGTAAATTAGGTTGTATTTGTTCTAATTGCTTAAAATAAATATTACGAACAATATTGTTTAATAAAGCATTACCCATTAAAACGACATAATCTATTTTCTTATTACTAAACATTTCATGTATTGAATTTACATTTGTCGCTATAAAATCAGCTATCTTATCTTGATTAGTATTATACTCGTTCTTGATTTTAGCTTTAGAGTAATATGTTAAATTTTCATTAGTTATTAGGCTATCTAAATTATTAGTACTATATAATTTATATAGTTTATATTGTAATATTTTATCATTAAGTAACACTAAATTTTCGTTATATGGTTTTTTACTGCTATGATTGGGTTTACTGCTAAAAAAGCCTTCTTCAGATATTTTATAAAATACACTTCTTTGTTTTGTCTTGTGTTTTGGTTTAGAAGTATTAACTTCAGAAATAAACTGCATATTTTTTTTAGTTGACTTATTAGTTATAACTTCAATATTTTTAGGCTCTATATAAATATTTGATATTAATAATTTATCTACTTTAGATTTATCTATTTCAGTATTATAAAAATATTCTAAGCCTGCTTGGGTTAATAAATCGGTATTTTTTACTACAGCGATTTTACGGTTAACAAAAATTCTATTTTCTACTAATAATTGATTTAATATATTAGTAAAAACTTCTTTGTTTTGTATATGATTTATTTTTATTGCAGTAGGATCTTTGATATTTTCATTATTATAAAAACTAGCTACTACATTTTCTATAGCAAAATAATTAGCAGAATATTTTTTTGTAGCTTTCAATTGTGTAAGTAAATTTTGTAATCCTACTTTTAGTAAAGGCCTAGTATATTTAAAAAATATATTGTATTTAAACGATTCGTTATCTTGCTCTAAGTTATTTGTTATAGCACAATAAGTTTTAGCTATTATATTATTTTTATCAAGATCAGCTTTAGGAGAATCTTGATATAACGTCATAACACAGTTATCATAATCAACCTGTATTACTAGTAACAAATTATTGTTTGCTATACAATTAGTAGTTGCATACAATAATATTAACGCAAAAAATATTGTATCTAATAAGCATTGAATTTTCATTAGTTAATACCACTTTTTTTAATAATTGCTTGCTTAAACTAGGTTTTCAACTATCACTGGGATAGCATCACTCAGGATAAACAAAATACCAATGGTTACTTTGCTTTATAAAAGAAGATATTTCATGGTGGCAGTGCTTTAAACCAGATGCTATATCTGTATACCAAGCTTTAAATTCTACAATTCCAGTCTGATCTTGCTGTTTTCCATTTTTTGTTGCAATAATCTCAAGCTTAAACCATTTGGTCTGATTAGATGCTTTATAAGTATTATTAGCAAGTAACATTTTTTGTTGTTCTGGTAGCGTAGTTGTAACCAAATAACTAGTTTTATTCATACAAAAAGCTGTATATCTAGATCGCATTAGTGCTTCAGCCGTAGGTGCTAAGTTATTATTATGGAAAATACCACAACATTTATTATAATGCCTTGTTGATCCACACAAGCAAGAATTATTTTTTATAAGCATATTTTAATATATAATGTTAGATTATAGTGCAAAATTCAATTGCAATAGGAAAAGCATGATATGTATTTCCTATCATAGGTCGTTACTAAGAGATAATTTATTGGAAACACTTAAAAATAATAGCTTCATAAACTTTTTATCTGAAGATGGCTATCTATGTTAGAAATGCGAGTTTTCTGCAAATGATTATAAATTTTTAATCAAGGCAGTGTTTCGCAGATTTAGTGTCGACTAAATCAAGAAATACTAACGCAGGATAAAAGCTTAGAAGCCTTGCCCTCTGGGGCTATTAAAAAGGTTTACTTAGCCCTCAAATCTAGCATTTTCATCTGCCACCTGTATATTAGGTGTATAAATCAATTGTTTACTCATATACCTAAAAGAATAAGGTTCATAAAACCACTTGCTAAAAAGCTACTTAAATATAAATAAATCTCATAAGTATCTTATCATCAAATACTCTAATTAGAAAAATATTTCTAATGTTTATCTTTAAAAAATCGATCTTTTTAAAGATAAATTCTAAAAAAGTCTTGACAAAAGCAGTTAATTTGTGGATTATATTGTCTCAGGGCTAGGTAGCTCAGCTGGTTAGAGCACAGCACTCATAACGCTGGGGTCGGCAGTTCAATTCTGCCTCTAGCCACCAAAAATTATATTATTTCTTTATGAAAACAGCTTTATAAAATGAAGTCTGATTTCATCAGTGTTACACTTGGGGTGTAGCCAAGCGGTAAGGCAACGGGTTTTGATCCCGTCATGCGCAGGTTCGAATCCTGCCACCCCAGCCACTATTTATTCTTCATCGCAATAGTATACAGCATGAGCATTACAATAATTAAATATTTTTTTGATATTTAAAATAGCATTTGTTGTAAATGGTATAAAATGCTTGTATGTTTGCAATATCCCAAAAGTAATAGCTGCTTTTACTATATTAAGTTTAATTGCTAAGCTGTTTATTCCAAGTACGGAAGTATCGATACCAACGAAATTCTGTACTTCTTCAGTTTTTTCTAAATGCTCTAGCTCGCTGTCAAAATATTCACACATACTAATAGAAATTAACATAGGAACTATAATAGACGCAATACTAGATGCTAAAACAATAGGTCCTCTATAGTACTTACCACGGTGTTTTATTATTACATATATAGCTTCAGATGTATCTAACAGCATGTGCAACACACCCGCAGCAGAATAAACTGCTAATTGTGTAGACAATCCTAAACTATTACTATTGTTTTTAATAGCCTTTAGTATTTTTTCTTTCAGATTTGTTCTCATATAATTAGTTAAAATGTTTTTGTCTACATTACCATGAAAATGATCCATAATAACATTAATATTACTTAGTCCTTCTGAATAGATAAGAGCATCACTAGACATTAATAATTCTGCAACTATCATATCATTATATAGATTATTACCAATTTTAACTAAAACGAACGTTGTTCCAGAAATTATCGCTAATTTTATCAATCCAGATATAAACTGTTTATTATAATTTTTATCTGCAAGAGAATACTTAGTATTCTTTAATCTAGTTATTGTAAAATTATTCAAAACACCTGCTAAATTTATAGTTTCACTAGGATTGAGATCCATTAGTTGTAAAGTTTTTTTCAATTGCAACTGACCTTGCTGATCAAAGCTATCAGATAATAACTTGCAAATAAATTTTTTGTTTAAGTTTGTCTGCTCAGCAGTATCAAGCAGTTTGTGTACACATTTAGGCAGGTTGCAGTCATTAAAGCTGACTTCTTTTCTTGCTAAGGTATTAATACCATCTGCTATAGTATCAACTAACAGATTAACAATAGGTAAACATGCTATGCTACTAATAAAAAAAATAACAGCTCCGCAAAATATATTGCCAGCAATTTTAATTGTTGAATCTTCATGAGCCAACGAATAGCCTTTAGCACTATTATTCATTCTTTGTAATGTTTTATTTATACTTCCATGTATACCAGAAAAATATAAGCTAGATACAGTTATTGTTATACCTAATTTTGATAAACTAGATAAAAGTGAACGAGAATTAATAAAGTAACGATATTTTTTTAAAGATAAAATATTTGTAGCATAATGTAATGTTTTATAAGTTAAAACACTAAATAACGTAGATATACTGATGAATAAATATACAAATTCTTTTTTTATATTGTAGTTTTTTGAATCATTAAAAGCAGGGGTTATTATTGAATTTGTAATTTGCTGAATATGATTTGCATCATATAAATTGATATTTTTAAGAAGATCTTGCTGTAACTTTATTAAAGACTCTTCTTTAAATTCTAATAATTCCGTAGCTCCTACTACAGGAACAGTTGCTGCAATTCCCATCCCAAGAGAAAGTATAGTTATAGTTGAATAGTATAGAATACGGTATATAGTAGCAGTATCTTGATTATAAGGAGATGTTTGCAGTAAATCTTCCCCAGAATAAATAATAGAATTAAATTTTGTTATATTTCTTTCTATGCTATCTTTATTTTGCATATAAGATAGCTTGTTTTTTCTTTTAAGCTTGTTAGATTTTTTATCAATCGTACTATTAGTTAATGAGCAACTATCGAAAGAATTACTATTATTATCACTGTTGATTTCTATTAAATGAAAACCCTCCTTATTTTTTTGTGGATCACTTGCAGAAGAGTAGAAACTAGCTAAAGATATATACAACACTAAAAAAGTTATTATTATATGAGTCATTATATTTAATTCTTTAATATTTTATTATTATAATAAGCACTAATGTAATTTAAAATTAAGGATAATGCTTGGAAATAGATTGAAATAATATCATCTGTTATATAATTTATGATGTTAAAGATATTTTCTAATATTACATTGCACAAACTACTATATTAACCACTTACAAATAAAACGATGATAACAATCACCTATTAAATAAACACACATGGCAGTTATAAATGCAAGATAAAATCTTAGAATCCTTGCCCTCTGGGGGCTATTAAAAAAATCTACTTCATTGTTAAAACACTTTGAAATGCACTTGCATTCGGGCAGCGTTTTGCCTCGAATTAGATCTTTTTCTTTAGCCCTGAAAC
>CAKNAD010000207.1 GCA_929200515.1 Candidatus Gorgonimonas leptogorgiae
TCAAGTGCTTGATCAAAGTCAAATTTATCTGTCATATGTTTTACCTCATAAAGAATTATAGTTTAACATATGACACAGATTTGTGAACACTACCTATTTTTGTTGTTGATCACTTTGTAAGCACTGATCATTATAATTTAGATTATTTACTATAGATACCAGCATAAATATTCCTTAAAATTCCATAGTGTTAACTTTATGTAATGTGTATCAACTTATTTTTTAATAGCTTGTTTATAGGTATCAGAAATTTCTTGATCTCGTAGAAATGATGCGTCCATTAAAAGATATGTATAAGGATTTATTGTAATGGCTTTTAATAAGAAAGTTTTATTTTGTTTTAATTCATCAGCAATATAGTCAAAAGCTAGAAAATTATTTTCAATTATTGTTAGTAGTATATTTTCATCTTGTCTTACCTCATTATTAGCATATGTTACGGCTTTAGCATTAATATTGATGGCAAAATTTAAAATAAACTCTGTATTGCTGGTTAATTTTGCACTAGCATATTCTAAAGCTTGTACATTCTCAGTTCCAGCAGTCAAAACAACGTCTCTATCCTCTTGTAGCTCCGAACTAGCCTCTTTTAATAGCATACCGTTATTAGTAACTAGTTTGATCATAGTTTGTTTATCAGTAAACCAGTTAGGATATTTTTCTTTAGCAAACTTTATAATGGAAGTAACATTAGCTGATAATAAACCAAATACTAAATTCTCTTGATTAATTTGATCTATATTATTCAATAAACTTTGTATTTCAGCAGAATTAGTTTCTTTCTTAGTACGTAATGTTTTAATAAGTTGTAATAATGGATAAAAATTCTCCCCATTTATATAAGCAAATTTATCAATATCATCAACTATACAACCTAATATTACAACAAAATAATTAAAATATTGTTGATTTTCTAGGGAGGCTATATTAGCTATTCTATATTTTAATATAGAAAAACTCCAAAGAATATTTTCTTTATTAGTAATTAAACTGTTTATTTGTAGATCTATATTCTGAAGTGAATCCAAGAGTATAATTAATTTTAGAAACTTATCTAACATTATATCTTTAGTTTTTATATGTGGTATTTCTATTAAAAGTATTCCTGTAGACTCTTCTACTGATGCTTTTATCTCCAAGGCATTTTTGGCAAAATCAAGATTATATAACAGTTGTACTAAAAACCAAAAGCGTTTTAACTTACCTTGATAATTTACAGTGGTTTTAAAATCATCAGATAATTTTAATTTTAATGTTCGTTCTTTACCTGCCTCTGCTTGTTCTAGCATTTCTATAGTGCAAGCATGAACACCTAGCTGTGCAGTTGCGATAATTGCATTGTCCATTATAACAAGTTTAGATAGTTTTTGTTTATCAGTTGTGAGTGTATTTAAAGAATCAACGCATATTTTTTCTATCGCTTGTTGTTCTTTAAGAGCAGAAAAGATTATGGAGATAACTTGCTCATGCTCGGTAATAGTTCCTAATCCAGAGTTAATAGCGACTAAAGCTAAAGCATCAATAAATTCTTTATGCATCCAAAAAATGCAGTCATGTATGCTATTAATATCATCGATAGTTTTAGGTATATTTAGTTGTTGCATATTGCTAAATATAGCAGTTGCACTTTGTAATAATTGATTAAAATTAGTTTTATTTATAGTTTGTTCATTGCTTGCAATAAATTGTTGCAAAATATTATCAATATGATTGCTAACTTGAGTTTTAATGATATTAAATTTAGCCGTTAATTGTTCAGCTTCAACTAGTTTTTGTTGTAATTCATGGTTATCTGTTTCAGGTTTTATGCCTAATTGTAAATACTGTTTATAACCCGTAAGGAATAATTCAAAGTCAGCGAACATTTGTTGTATTTCTTGTTCCGCTTCTTTAATAATTTCTACTCTATAAGGCATCATAGATAAAGACAATATGCATTTTTCTGAAAAGCATCTAGTTAACCAGCTATCAGCATTAAAATATTCTAATAACCTATAGTTTAAATCATTGAGGTTTTTAAATGCAATATCTGGAGAATTAAAACTAAGTTTTGGGGTGGTTTTTTTTGGTGCAGAAGATGATCTTGGTTGATAGTTAGCTGTAATTACCGACTGCATATTATTTAATTTAGTTGCAAAGTCGTTACCATGAACAATATAGGCTCCTTCTATATTATTAAAGCTACAACAGGCTATAGTAACGACTTCGTCGCTATTTTTAAGATCTTCAAAGTTATCTTTAACTATTAAGCAAGGTTTTTCATGTTGGCGTAAAGTTATAGCTACGTGATCGTTAGTGCCACCATTATGAAAAATAAATCCACCAACTTTCTGTAAAAAACTATTTTCTAGCATCCAATCTTCGCCATGTTCGGCAACAACAATAGCTCCTTGTGGAATTATTGCAGCATCTTGCTGGTTTCTTACATAAAATAGCTTGCCACTTCTAAAGCCTTCACTTACTAAGGTTCCAGTAGCGATAAAATCTGTAGGTGGCTCAGTAGCAAAATTAAGACCACCAGTTAGCACTGTAAGTGGACGCAATTGCACAATATATACATTGCCATCTTGGTCGATGGCAAATTCTATGTCTGCCGGGCAAAGTAATAAATTTTCACCTAGCTTTATATAGTCCTGTATTTGCTGTAGTTGCGTTTCGGTTAGATTTACACTAGAAGAATTTATAGCTATAGGTTGTTCGGTAAAATTATTATTATCTTGGCACTTTAAAGTAAATTTAGTAGTTACATTGCCTTCAGTAAACTCAGCAGTTAGCTTGCCATCTTGTTGGGAAACTAAGTAACAATGAGGAGTTACTCCTGCTAAACCGCTGACCCCACCTTTAGGTTGTCCTGGAACAAATTCAATTTTACAACGGGAGTCTCCTAATGATAATCTACTCATTGCCACACCACCAAAACTACAATCAATACATCGTTGTAGAATTAACGCCATTGGCTGTGGTGCAGCAAACGGGCAAGCATGTGGCTGAAACCCAGATGCTAGTACTTGTAAGCAAGTTTGGAGAATATCTTGTTTACCATGAACTATGGATTCAAATTTACCTGCTTGAGCATCGCCATAGTTATCTTCTTTAATTCCTGAACTTCTAACAATAATAGCACTAGAGTCAGGTAAATTATTAATTAATTGATTGTACTTTTCTCTAATTATGGTTGTTGTTTGTGAACTGCTTATTTGTTGATAAAAAGCATCACTGCCAATAAAATCTGCTAAAGCTTTTAAGTAAAAGTTGCGTTTATCTGGTTGTTCTGCGTAGTGATTTTGAATTGCTAGCTTGATGTTAGTTATATTAATTTCAGTTAATTCAAAAATATCGATATCAGCAATAAAAGGCTTTATATTGTCAATATCTAAAACATATTGTTCTAAACTAGCGATACTGTTAACATCTATAGTTGTAAACTCAGGAACCCTTACACCTGCTTGTTGCATGCGATATAATGTAGCTCCCTTACCGCCAACTGTTTCACGTAGTTTTGCTGTTTTATCTTCTAAGGTATTTATAGCTCGTTGCTTGTTAGTTTTATTTGTTAGGACTGTAGCTGAATTTTTTTCATAACTTGATTTTTTATTTTCACTACTATTTAATATTGGTTCTAATGTTGTTTTTTCGGTTATAGAAGGTTTATTTAGTAGGTTCGTATTATTATAATCAAGAGAAGAATTATGATTATCCCTATTTTTATTTATATCCATTTTATATCCATTTTATTCTTTATCTTTGTATTTTATAGATTACGGCAAGTTACAGATAAAAATAAAAAGATAGTACATAAAATCATGAATAGCAGAATGTGTTTTCGCTACTACACATTAGACTTATTTAAACTTTCTAAAACCAGCATATCTTGATATTGTTTATCACCGTTTAGGTTGTATCCTCTATGACGTGATTCATTAATTACATCAAAGCCACGTTCATTTAAAACTTTTCTTGCTGCATCTGATTTTAGAGTATCTTGAGTTAAGGTGCCTAAACTCATTTGTAAACCATTCTCGATTAACCTTGCTACTTCTATATTTATAGCATCTAATGTTGTTTGACTAAGTATTTTAAAATCGTGTTCGCATTGCATTTTTTCTAAAAGAGTCATGTTTTCAAGAATTTTTATCTGGTTTAAATCGTTCCATGTAGAGTGAATTCCACGAATAACTCCATTTTTTATATCAGGCATGCATAATAAATGCTTAGGGTAGGTACAGGTATTAATTCCTGCTAATTTAGCAATTAACCGCCGAACATTGTTATCTAATAGTTCTGTTAACTGAGTTATAGGGCTATCTGTACGTTCAAAGGCAATTTTAATACGTTGATTATCTATATTTAGCTTGTATCTGTGTTCATATGAACCTTTCTCTCGTAAATCTTCATTATAACCACCGGCAACTGCAGCTAAATCAACAGCTCCATGCATAGCAGCTTCGAGATTACGCTGAAATAAAGTTTTTGTATCATTATTAGTAGAAAACTGTTGTTGTTCTTGTGTTGGTAAATTAAGAATGTTTGCATTAAATAACTCACTAGATAGTTCCCCATCATTAAAATTTGGAAAATCACTACTAATAGAAGAACAACGGATATAATCCATGCGATCAGCAAAACTTATTATCTTTAGATATGTATTTATGCTTTTTTCAGTATTTTGTCGTTTTATTTCTAATATGTCATCTTCTTTGTATAGACCACTCTTGTAAGTTAGGATATTGAAAATATTATTAATATTTATAATTAGATAAATTTTTTATTCATAATTTCTATTAGTAATATAAATCATATATGAACTTAAATTATATTACTCCACTACATATTTAAAATAAACTGAACTAATAAAAAATATAATTATCTATGTGCATATAGTAAATTAAAATATTAACTTAATTTTGAATTGGTCATAACAAAAGAATATCATGCAAGTAAATAACTCAATAAATGTAGCTACATCAACGCAACAATACTCTACATCAGATGCAATACAAAACAGTCAAGAGCATCTACATCTTCAAATACAACGAGAAAAAATATTTTTTTCTCCGTTACCAGATAATTTTGCTGATGAAAATATTAATTCTGAAGTAATAAGTTATATAACAGAAACCCCAAACCTTCATAATGAAATAGATATAGCTACTGGAATAGAGTTAATAG
>CAKNAD010000208.1 GCA_929200515.1 Candidatus Gorgonimonas leptogorgiae
CCCAGCAGGAACTTGTACCTTTACATAACCTTGTACTTTTCTAGCCATATTTTCCTCTTTAGTGGGTATGATACGCTTTATTTATTAACTATAAATAAAGCTCCCCAAAACATTAAACTGACAAATCAATATAAAACTGGTAATTCTACTTTAAAAAACATCATAAAGCAAATAAATATTTAAATATTTTAAATATTTTAAATATTAACCTTTTTCTACCTGTGAGAATTCTAATTCAACTGGAGTTGAACGGCCAAATATCATAACCGCTACGCGAAGCCTGTTTTTTTCATAGTTAACTCTTTCAACGACTCCGTTAAAATCTGCAAAAGGTCCATCAATGACTCTTACAGTTTCTCCAGGGGCAAACAAGATTTTCGGCTTAGGAGCTTCAGCACCGTCATTTATTCTCTGGAATATAGCATCTGCTTCTTTATCGCTTATTGGATAAGGCTTATCTCCACCACCTAAAAATCCTATAACTCTAGGGGTGTCTTTTATCATATACCATGCTTTTTCTGTCATTTCTACATGAACTAAAATATACCCAGGAAAAAACTTACGCTCACTTTTATACTTTTTCCCGTTTTTTATTTCAACAACCTCTTCAGTAGGAACTAGTATATCACCGAATAAATCTTCTAATTTATTTAACTTAACTCTATCCTGGATTAATCGCATTACCTGCTTTTCTCTTCCAGAATGAGTTTGAACTATATACCACCGTTTAGACATAGCACCTACCCTACCATTTTTTTAATAGACCAACCCAACAGGGAATCTATACCAAAAAGCATAATACCAACAACTATAACAGCAATTACTACAACTATGGTAGTTTGAATTATCTCTTGCTTGCTAGGCCATACAACTTTTTGAACTTCGGTCTTAGCCCCTATTAATAAAGCCGCAACACTTTTACCTTTTTGTGTTAAATAAGCAATAAAAACAGCTATAGCACCCATAAAGCAAAGCCCTAGCACTCTCTTAAAAGATGAATAGTCAGTAGCAAAATGGTAATTGCCATATACACCTAAGGCGACAACAACCCAAACAACACACCATAGAATACTATCTGCAAACCCCTTACTCTTAACCGAGTCTATATTTTTTTCACTCATCTACTTTCCTCTAAAACAATATCTAAACACTATACTTGCAAAAATATTAACTGCACATATGCGTTAATTAAAGATACTCATACTCAATTCTCTAAGGCTTAATATTTTAACCGTTACCTTTTAAGATATAAAAAACATAACATATTAACACAAAAAGAAACAGTTTTTTATTCTAAAACATTACCTCAAATAAAAATTAAAATCATCTCCAAATTTACTAGCTTTTGAACTTAATGTTTTTGTTATCACTAAAGCTAACTTGCTGATAATTAGATGCCACTGATAGATTCACACAGCAACCATACAGCTGGGGGATACTTTTTAAAAACTAATTAAAAGACTAAATTCAAAAGAAAACACCAAAGAATACCAACCATATATCAAAATACTTTAATAGAGAAGTTCAGCACCTTAACAACATTTCCGTAGCTATAACTTATAACCTTTTAATTTTTATATAGCTTTCTTTGAGATAATCAATACTAAGCCTGCAAAATATCATTTATATTTCAGACTTACAATACCTTTTACGTAGCTAGATACTTATCTGTAAAACCATCATTCAGCTACAACTTTAAAATTTTTTTAAACGCTATACAGCTTCTAACTTAACTCAATATAAACATGTATAAACTTTTTAATTGAAGACACGTTATCACTGTAAGTATTTTTTGACTTATTAAATAAAGCTCTTACTTTATAAACCTAGTAAAGCTAAAGCCAATAATAATAACGTAGCTAAAAACCTGAAAATAGTAGCACCGCAGAACAATTAAGATTTAATTTATAGTTAAAATACCTTGAAACACTACCAGCATCGCTGCGGCGTTTTCCTTGAATTAAATCTTTTTACTAAACCCTGAAAAATATATTTTCAAGTCAAAGGCGTATAAAAGATGGGCTTACATTCTAGTTATGGATATGATTTTAAATCTCAGAATATATTAGCCATAAAATGGCAGGCTAGGAGGGAATCGAACCCCCAACCCTCGGTTTTGGAGACCGATGCTCTACCAATTGAGCTACTAACCTACAAGGAATTGGTTAATCTAACTTATAAAACGATGTATCACTTTATAATTTGAAGTGCCTACTAATAACATCTTTAATTTGTACCAAGCTTTATTATGAATAAACACTTAAGCTTAAAACATCCTCATTATATTGTATCTTAAGTCTTACAAAAAACAACACTGGCAGCTATTTTAACTACATATTTTTTGTTTTTAGATTAGATTAATACACGAATAGTTAATGCATTTAAAAGTTAATTTTTTTGTTTTTAAACAAAACAGCTATTGCCGTATATTCTTTACATAATACTATATTTTTAAAACCAGTACAACCTAAAAACACACCCAAGTAAAACCATAAAGAGTTACAAAAAATTGTATAATTCTACCTGGTGCTCTTAACCAGAGTCGAACTGGTGACCTCATCCTTACCAAGGATGCGCTCTACCTACTGAGCTATAAGAGCCGATATGGAGCGGATAGCGGGAATCGAACCCGCATCAACAGCTTGGAAGGCTGTGGTTCTACCATTAAACTATATCCGCAGATACACATGAGAAACATACAACTAAAACAACTAAAGTACATGGTGGTGGGGGCTGGATTCGAACCAGCGAAGCTTTCGCGTCAGATTTACAGTCTGATCCCTTTGGCCGCTCGGGAACCCCACCTGCGATCAATATTAATATCTGCTATTCTATCTATATAGATTTTATTGTCAACACTTTAGTGTAAATTAAAATAATTTTCTAGCAAATATTCAAGTTAAGATAATCTATTAACAGAAAATTTAATTACTTTTTGCAAGCCATCTTTATATTTAGAGCTGGGAATATGTGCAATACATTTTTCGGCTTGCTCTGCATACTCTAAAGCCTTTATTTTAGAATATTTTAGCGCATCACTCTGCACTACATCAGCTATAAGTTGCTCTATGTTTTTGTCGTTATGATTATTAAATATATGCTCTATAAGCTTTTTTTGCTTCAAGCTACCATTTTTTAATAAATAAATTACAGGCATTGTTATTTTACCGTCAAAAATATCATCTCCTATTTTTTTACCGGTGATACTAACATCTCCAGAGTAATCTAATACATCGTCTATCAGCTGAAATGCAATTCCTATGGCACAGCCGTAATCTTTAAGCGATGACTCAATATCACTTGGAACATTAGCAAGCATTGCCGCTGTTTGACTAGCCGCTTGAAATAACATTGCAGTTTTTTGCTTTAATATCTCTATATATAGATCTTCTGTTATATCTGTATTTCCAATATTTATTAGTTGCAATACCTCGCCCTCAGATATTTTATTTGTCGCATTCGCTAATACAGACAATATACCTTGGTTGTTTAGTTTTACCATTAACTGAAAAGCTCGGGAATATAAAAAATCTCCTACTAATATAGTTTCTGGATTTTTCCATACTGTATTAGCTGTTTTTTTTCCGCGACGCATTTGGGAGTTATCAACTACATCATCATGTAACAAAGTGGCAGTGTGCAGCATTTCTATAATAGCTGCAAGCATTGTATGATCCTTACCTTGATAACCACAACTTTTAGCGACAAGAATAGAAAGTATAGGACGCAAGCGTTTTCCACCAGAGCTGACTATATATTTACTAATTTTATTAATCAGCTCTATATTTGAATTAAATCCATTTAGCATATAGGAGTTTAGACAATTAATATCACTCTTAATTAATTGGCTTATCTCTGAAAATAATAAATTGTTCATCTAAGTAATCTTGCTTATATAATATATGATAAGGTATAGTATTTGTAGACTTCAATCATGTCAATAAACAAATTTATTAATTATTCTAATAACTCTAACTTCCATAATTTTATTTAGATTCCAATTAAATAGGAGATGCAATCTTTGAGCCTACCAAAATAAATTTTATTTTGCTACATTCACTAGCAACATAAAGCTCGCTTTGCCTAAATTAGACGCACTAGTATTTCCAAAGTTTTATATAAAAACATCTCATTTGTTATAGGTCTATATGGCAATACGAGTTTTCTTCTGCTACGTCTATATCCTTTAATAACCAACCTTACCCGAAGTAACTACAATGAAAAGATTTGTAATTATAGTATTTATTAGCTTAACTCCCATGCTGGCTAACGGATTACAAACAAATTTAACAAATAATTCACAACCTAGTCTGCAAGAAACATTTATAAAATGGGATAAAGCAACTCATTGTTTAATAATTAATCAAGCAAAAATACATATTGGAATTGATGCTATATTCGGCTATTACACTAACGAAGCTCAATATGCATCATATGGCTTAGAAACTCAAATATTTAAATATTCAACAATAGTAATCCCTGTTAATATCAACTATGAAAACTTTTTTGCTAGTATAGATTTTGCTCCACTTTATGATTCAATAAAGGCAGAAGAACCACTAGTTAGTATTTCACCACCTGTACCCAATCAACAACGCAACATTTATATTAATTTTGATTGGTATAAAAATCTAGGAACCAAAAATTATTATCTAGGAAGTGTTCCGATAATAGAAGCTTACCTTGGTTATCAGCCTGCTCAACACCATAAATTTACAATAGGACGTATAAAAAATGAAATAGGACTTACCGACTCTATAACACCTTGGGGCGACGATGGTTTATTTTCACCTATGTCTTATTGGTTATCACGAGATTTATACTCTGGCATAGCTTATTTATATGAATCTCACTATGTTAACTTAAACGCAAAGGTTTTTTCGGGAAACAATCCTATGAAAGGATATGCTAATTATCTTAATCACATCCAAACCCCTAATCTTAAAGCAAATAATACTGGTAGCTACTCTCTAAATATTGACATCAATGTTAAAAATCTACTAAATTTAAACAATAAAACAAATATAATATTTGGCGTCATGAAAAACACACTAAGCTCCACTTGGGATAAAACCATACTACCAAAAGCAGATGGCAAAAGAAGAAATGATGTCTATGCAGTTGGAACTATTATTAGTCTACC
>CAKNAD010000209.1 GCA_929200515.1 Candidatus Gorgonimonas leptogorgiae
GAAATGTGGATAGGAAATCTCAATATAACATATCAACATTTTTGAGTCACTACCAATTATTTATATTATTGATCCTACTATACACCTAATAGATGAAAATCCACATTAGATGTATCGAATTCAGGTTGTTTTAGTTTTAATTTAAAGTTTCAGGTAGTTATTTAAATAAGAAATACTGAAAATATCTTTATTTTTATTGCGGCGTTTGTAGTTTTGCTGTAAATTCTCCATAATATCTTTTATATCATGTGGTGTAGTTGATTTTAATAAATCATCTATTGCTGTAATAATAAGTTCTTTATTATTGTTGGAAGTATTTGAACTATATAGTACAGGATAAATATGCTCTCTAATTGTATAAAAAATATTATTCCTATGTTCTCTTCTTGCCCTTTCATTATGTATTGTATTAAAGACGATAAAATTGTTGTTACTGGGTTTTAGGGTATTTCTAGTTAAATCTATAAACCTAGTTAATTCTGGATCGTTGCTATCATTGACAGTAAAACTAAACCAGTTAATAAACTCAGGATCGTTTTGTACTTGTTGGTTTAATATGGCTAATTCATCTATTATAGCATTGATTTTTTCATCTTTAGAGATATCATTTTCATCATCATATTTAGTAATTCGTTTTTTTATATTGTTTATTGTTTTATGTGCTAGTTTGCGCATTTGAATTATATCATTACAAGTTCTTGGAGCTACTTGCTCAATTTCTTCTAATTCAGTATCACTTAATGAGTTTAGCAAATTTTTTAAGTTAGTAAATTTGTATTTTTGTTGTTGGCTTTCTCTAGCCTTTAAATATTCCATAGTTTTTTTTTCAGCTTCTTGTTGAATCGCATTTACTTCTTCTTTAGTTGTAAAAAAACTTATAGTAGATAAAGCAACACGTTTCTTTCCTATATAAGTTGATATAGGAACTTCGAACATCTGTGAGGCATAATCAGCCATTAGCCTTCTGCCTTCGGCTTTAAGAATAGTCGCTGGTATTTGTGCAAATTTTTCTCTCATCTCAACATTTTTTTTAATATGCGTATCTGAGCTAAAAACTAATATTAAACTTTCATCTTTTTTTAAATCATTCTCAAATGTCTGATAAATAATTCCAGGATCAGGTGTGTTCATGATACAGCCACCATCTATAAGTTGTATATCTTCATTGGTATTTAAAAAGTTTTCTTTAGAGACCGTAGGAAAAATCATAGGTAAAGAAGATGAAATTCTCACAGCATGAGAAATAGAAGTATCGCTAAAGTTATCTTTATTAAATACAATTAGTTGATACTTTCCGTCTATATTAGCTGTTCCTGTAATCGATAAATCTTTGATCTGAGGTATACGCTTAGATAATCTATCTAAGTCTTTAAAGTTAATGTTATTTGTTAAATCACGAGGATCTTTTTCTTGTTTTTTTAGTTTTTCGATTATGTCTTGTAAATCTAGCTCTAATAATAAATTATTTTCTTGAATTCGTGATAATAAAATTTTTGCAATCACATGATTTATATAAGCTTCATACTTAATACCTACGCTGTTTTGTCTATTACCAAGTCTTACAATTGTATCCCATATTGTCCTTATTGTTCCAAGTTTACTAACGGGTTCATCCTCTATTAAAGGAATATTAGTTTTATCATAAAAATCATTTTCTTGTGTTAATAATTTATTTATTTCCATTTCATCAGAATACTTCTTGACTTCTTCAGCCTTACCTCCAATGGCTATTGTACAGGCTTGTAACGAACCAGCAGAGCTACCAAAGCAACTTTCAACTTTATCCAGTGTTCCCATCTTTTCTAAGGATTTTGTTAGACCAACATAACTAAGACCTTTTCCTCCTCCCCCACTTAAAACAAGACGTTTAATAGGGGGTCGGTCTAAATGCAACTCATAACCATCGGTGGTTTCAAAAATAGAAATATTACGTGATCCTGCTTTAGTTACAACAGTGCCTTTAATATCCTTTACTATAGCACCATTTTCTATGTGGCTATCTACAAAATCCTCTAGTGTTGGATTATCTGCTATATTTTTATCATTGCTAGATTCTAGTGAATCTATATTATTATTGGAAGTTTGATTATTTACACTAGTATCGCTCTGATTACTAGTTGCATTATCAGTTATATTAACTATTCTATGATGTATATCTGTATCTATTGTGTCACCGAGTTTTGTTAAGATCTGACCATAGCTATTTGAGGGATCTTTGATAGCATGTACTTTTTTTGTATTATAAAATTTTGAATTATTAATATTTTTTCTAAATATTAGTGTTGATGTAGTTGAGTTAATTTCTTTCTTTTTAGCTTTATTTCTCTTCTTAAAATCTTTGCTAGATAACCTTCTATTAGCTCTTCCAACTGTCATTATATGCTCCTAACAACACAGACTAATAAAATATTTAATAATAATACTTATAAAAACAAATATAGCATAAAATTAGCGTGCTATAAGATTTAGCTACGATAATTTTTTAAAAAATATTGTGTTTTTTGCAACTACGTTTTTTTATAGCTGAGCTGTTTTCTAAAAAATATGATTTATTTGTGGCGGTAATTCCTGCATCATAAGGAATATTTTTATTCAATAGCACATTATTATATCGATTTTGAATAGTGATACAATCCCTGTATTGCTTGTTTAGCTGACACTAAGTCTGATTGATTTTAATTAAACTACTTTTATTGAACTATAAGACTTAACATTTTATCTAAAAAACATTTTTTAGTTGTTTTATTAAAACACTATATATTTGCTTAAAGAGGGAGATTTTATAAGATTTTGTACATTATATCAATCAAGTTAAATACACAATTGAGCAACTTTATTCAATCTTAATATCAAAAAATAATGTATATAACTTTAAGCAAGTGTTGCTATACTAATATCTAATTAAACAAAGTATTGATAAACCCACAGTAGCGTGGCATGTTAAGTACTTTGTTATATTATCTGTGTTGGTAATTTATAAAGTTTTTTATAATATTCTAATTTATTTAAACTATTATTTTGTAAATGATGATTTATAGCTGTAAATTCAGAAAAAAATGATAAAGATAACGGCTGATTGACCATAGATATAATTTCACTTATATTTGTATACTCGTTTACTTTAAAAATATAATCCTTTGCGGTGATACTAGATAAACCGTTATTATTTAAAAACCATGCTTTATCGTTAAAATTAGCTACTTTAGTTGCTAATAATATAGCTACAATCTTAGGTTTATTTAAAAATATAGCAATATGTAAAGGGTTAGGTATAGTTTTTGAATTATTGAGCATATTAGGCGTTATACTAAGTGCTTTAGCCCCATTTTTTATTAACCATAATACTATTGTTGCATTACAATATTGTACAGCTTGGTCTAAAAGATTTGTATATGTTTTATAATATATATCTCTATATCTAATTGTATTTCTATGCCTTTCAGCTAGAGGTATTTTAGTTACATCCTGCAAGAATGAAAAATATTCACACATATCTTTACAAATAGGAGCGTTTAAATTACCATAATGAGGTAGTATTAATTTAATAATATCTAGGTTATTACTTTGCAATGCACGGATAGTTACACCTGTTAAGTTATCTTTAGAGTTAAACAACTTAAGACGATTATCTATTAATAGTTTTAGAGCGGGAATATTGTCGTTATTTATAGCTAATTTTACTGAGTCAAGTATCCTATTTTCCTCGTTATAACAATCATAGTAAGCACGACAACTCTCTCCTTTATATTCATAAAAAATTTCTAATATTGCCTGCAACATATTTATTTGGTTATTCTTAATTGAATTATCAATAAGTGAATAATATGTCGTAAGATTTATATAGTTATTCTTTTCATAAAATTTAATTAATTCTATAGTTAATTTTATATCATGATAATTTAAACTTCTAGTTAAAACAGCATCAACTACTGTACAATAGAATATAAATTCAGTACATTGTCTGGCTTGTTCAAACTGGTTACAAAACTCTTTTTTAGTAGTAAGATTTTCTAATATGTTACGTTTATTTTTATTAAATGATTTAAGTAATTGTTTGGCTAAATCAACTTTAGCAGAAAACACAGAATATGTTACTGGATTATAAAGAGTGTCTTGTGTCGGCAATTTAAATTTCATTTCTAGCCACTCTTGTATTTTATTCTTACTACATTTAGCAAGTAAATGTTCTATATGCTTGACGATCTCATTTTCATCTAACTCACAAATGTCTTTAAAATAATCTATATTAGTAATAAATTTTTCAGGAGATATTTTGATTAATCTATTAGCTATTAATGTATTATTATTTTTAAGTGTTTCATTTGCTAAAACACAATACTTTGTATTTGCAGTTGCTTCTACATTTGTAGTTTGTTGCTGTTCTATATTAGTTGTATTATTAGTAGGTTTTACTTCTATCATGCTATCCCTTTTATTATTTATAGTTACTTATAATTAACATTGCTATATTAGCAATATTTTTTAGAATTATATCTTGCTAAATTTTCTAGGTTTTTATATTCATTATGCTTACTATGTACTAGTCAAGCAAGTTATTTATACACTTTCTACTTGAAGATACGTTTTTTCAGAGCTTAGTAAAAAGATTTAATTCAAGGCAAAACACCACAAGAAAGCAGGTTGCATTTTAAGGTGTTTTAACGGTGAAGTAAATCTTTTTAATTGTTCTCTACAGGGCAAGTGTTTTAGCTTTTAAACTGCGTTACTACTTTTTTAATTTAGCATCACTAAATTTACAAAATAGGCTACTTGTTTAATAAGCCAAAAATTACTTGCTGAAAAGACGTATCTTCAAATATTGTTGAAGCATATGCATATCTAGTTTAGACAGATAATAAAAAAAAGCTAGTTTTATAACTAAAATATTTTACGTTAATAGTTGTATGCTCAGAAACTTAAATATATTCAAAAATTAGATATCGCATTACCGTAATTTTAAATCAGTTTTAAAAATGGTTTAGATGGAGTGTTTAAAAAGCTAAACTTATTGATAACACATAATTTGGATAACCTTCATGATAAAAATTTGTTTATATATTATTGCAATTCTATCTGCGAATTATACATTGTATAC
>CAKNAD010000210.1 GCA_929200515.1 Candidatus Gorgonimonas leptogorgiae
AATATAAAATCCTGTGTAAAATATTTTTTGCAGGTAAATCTTGATTCGATAAAAGATGCTTTATAATATTTACAAAAGTATAATCGATAAAAATTTTTTTATTTTTACAAGCTTTTTTAAACTTATCTAAAAATTGTGGGTATATACTTTCAATTCCAGCATAGCTAGTAGTGGGTAAGTTATCATTTAGTATCTGATCGATAGTATTTTGGTTACATCTGTTTGGATAATCGCTTTTAAATATAGAAACAAACAGCTCTTTATTCTGAGCATCTTTTATTATTTGTTCATCTGTTAGTTGTATAAAACTCTTAATATTTTCTATCTTTAAACTACTACAATGCTTATTTATAAAACAATAAAAAATAATACTATCAAGTTTATACTTTTTATTGTCTAGATAATACTCTATTTTAGGCATTGCGTCGATAAAAAGTGTTAACTTGCGTAGAAACACGTCTAAACCACTAGGTTTATCTATAGGAATTTGATCATTAAATATTTTATATATACGCTCAGATGGAATCTCTTTAAGTGTATTAAGTAACTTTATATACGACCCTCGTGCTTCCGGGTTGCTAATTTTAGGTTGCATATCTGTTATACAACTATCAATTAGCTCTTTATAAGATATTTTGTTATTTGCACATCTGTTTGCATAAATGCTTTTAACATCTCGCGTTAAAGATTGTTGATTGAATAACAATGTATCAGAATTGTGGCAGGAGGCTTTTTTTTCTCCCGCAACTACCTTTACTTGCCTGTAATTGGCATCAACAATAACTTGTGTTTGTGTATTAAGAGTATTATTTAACGTTAACTGATTAACAGTATTTGTGCTTGGGCCAGCTTGGGCAACTGTAGTGGAGGGATACGGCATCATTAAACATCCTTTTTAATAAAAACTTAAAACCTTTTCTTTAATATCTAATATAGATAGATATTAAGGGTAATATATCATAAAATTATCATTAAGTAAAACTTAATTAACTTAGCAATGTAATATTTGATTTATGGATAGCTACACAATCTGTACTTGCTTATTGTTATATTTGAAAATAAAGATTGTAAGCATAAAGATATTGAATGAAAAACTCTAGTAGGGCTAGCTATTGAATTTAAAAGTCAACTTTTTTGATACTTTATAGATGCAGTCACATTGTAATCTTACCATTGAATACAAAACTTGCATCTCCTATCATTTTTATGTTTTCTTTAATGTTATTACAACAAATATCTAAAGAGCCATATTTAAAATCAACCTGAACTTTATCATTGAGTATTTCTAAAGCTCTTAAAGCAGCTACGGTAGCACATGCACCACTGCCACAGGCTAAGGTTTCACCTGCCCCTCTTTCAAATACACGTAATTTAAGTCGATTACGATTAACTATTTCAGCAAAACATAAATTACAACCATCAGCAAAAGGCAGTTTTAGCTCTAATAGTTTAGCTAATTTAGCTATATTTGCTGTGTATAATTCTGGAACTATAGTAACTGCATGATGATTACCTGTGGATATCAAAATAGTTGCTATAGTTTTATTTTCTATGACTATTTGTGTTTGTATATTGGAAGTTACAGCTACTGGTTGCAATTGATTGTTTAATATTACAGCAGGCCCCATATCAACTTCAATATTATGTAAATCAGCAATACAAACAGTATAGCTATTTGTGGCTACTGTTAATATAAACTTTTTTACCGCAATTAATTTATTCTCATATATATATCTTGCTAAGCATCTTAAACCGTTACCACATTGCAACGCTGTGGAACCATTTGCGTTAAATATTTCAATAAAAAATTTAGATTCAGCTATATTTTTTTTGCGTATGATTAACAGTTGGTCAAAACCAATGCCTAAATGACGGTTTGCTAAATGACATATGGTATTTGTGTTTAATGTTAATAACTGTTGAGTTGCATCTATTATACAAAAATCATTGCCTAATCCATGCATTTTTGTAAAAGCAAGTACTGATTGCATTATTATATTCCATAAATTTTAAGCTTGAGTTAATAACCTCAAGCTAGTATTTGATTATTGAATGTTTTCAGTATCTTGCACACGTGAATCTATTTGTGATACCACAGGTGTAGTACGTGGCATTGGTACAAAAGATTGCTCTTCTGAAGTGTAAATAAGAGGTCGATAAAACAACCTTACAATAAAGAATAGTGATAAAAAACCCATAGATGCAATAAAAAATATCATTAACCCCTGAGCCGAGTAATCCATTAATCTAGATGCAATAAGAGGACCTATGCAAGAACCAAAGCTATAAGATAATAACAATGCTTGTGCTCCAGCTACGATATCATTAGCGCTTAAATGATCAGAAGCATGGCTTATAGCAACAGGATAAAGCGTAAAAGCAGTGCCACCAATAAAGAAAATTAAAGCAAGCTGTGTAGTATGAGTTGAGTTATATAACATCATCATAGTACATAAACAGCATCCTAATATGCTAATTCCTATTAATACTTTACGTCTATCTAAGTAATCAGATAAATAGCCAACAGGAAACTGTAATAACATGCCTCCAAATAAGGCAAAAGTCATAAACCATGATAATTCCTCATCTGTATGTCGCAGTATTTTGGTAGAATAAACTGGTAATAATCCATAAAATGCACCGAGTACAACTCCTGCAATAAAGCAACCTAAAAATCCTGAAGGTGTTAACTTAAAAAGTTTAAATAAATTTAATTTTGATGGCGTTTCTATTTCTGGATGTGGTAGTCTCGACATTACCGGAGGACAAATAGAAAGAGCTAATAAAATACCAATTAGTGTTATAGGAATAGATGAGTCTTTTGGAAATATACCGATGAATATTTGACCTATAGCCTGAGCACCATATAAAGATATCATATAAATAGAAACTACTCTTCCACGCGTTTTAGGACTACTACTTACTAACAACCAAGACTCTATAACTACATATGCTCCAGCAGTAGCCATGCCAGCTATAAAGCGTAATAATATCCAGATAAGTTGGTTTTCACTTAACCCTAGAGCTAAGGTTGACGAACACAATATAGCCATAAAACCAGCAAATGACCTTATATGACCAATTCTAGTTACGATGGTTTCTACATTGAAAGATGCTATTAATAAGCCAAAATAGAAAGCAGAAGCAGTTAGCCCAATTAAATTTTGACTTGCTTTTATAGTCTCGTGTTGCTGCAGTGGGATTAATGTCATTAAATAACCACTAGCTAATGAAAATATAAAAAGCCCTGATAGAGGAGCGATAAATTTTTTCATGCTTTCTTCTCTAAAAAAATATGATATTAATATAACTTAAAGTATATACGGCTTATACCTAAATAAAAATTTAGTTTTTAACCTTTATGAGTGCTTATTAATAGTAATTTAAAATAAGAAACAATAACATCAGTAAAAACATGTATTTTAGGCGATATCGAATGATATACTATTATCTTTAAATGTGTTTAATATTACAACAAAAATTTATATTTAAATGGATAAATTTTAGTTGTAACATTAGAGTTAGCTATATTATAGCTAAAATTACACTTATTTTATTGTTTTATATTATTTTTAAATGAGTTTTACAATGTTTACCACAATTAATAATAAATTAAATAATCTAAATAGCGTTTTACCAACGCCTAAAAAACTGAGTCCATATGATAATATAAAAAGAACAAATAATAAAAATATTACTATTATGAATTCAACTAAAAAAAATATTATTTTAAAAAATATTACCAATAAGCGTATTAGCAGCGATAATATCAAAAAATTATATCATATAAAAGATCAAGAAGATAAAGATAGTGTGTATTGCTTAGGTGTAGGGGGTACTGGTGCAGTTTATATGGTCTCCAAATTAGATAATAATAGTATTATAAAAGGAAAACAGTCGAACCAACTTTTTCGTGTTCCTATAAGCAAAAAAAAGTGTAATCATTATGTATTATCAGTATCTAAACTAGGTATTATCAAAGAATTCCTGCTTAATAATGATGATTACCGGAATTTTAATAAGTATGTCGAATATGCTAAGGAAGAGTTAGAGTATAATATTTTAATGGGTGTGCCTGCTAAGTTATTTATTGATCAGAAAAATATGATACTACAACTGGTATCTGAGTATAATGGCAATATATTAGACGGTTATATCGATTACAAACCATTAAATAATAATCATTATATAGATGTTACTAGTGGTGAAATTATAGCACAGCAAAATTTATGCTATGATTTAACACGAATAATAACACGTCAAATAATAGAAAAAGTGTTAATATTTCATAATAAAGCTAAATGTATTCATGGAGATATAAAAAGCTCTAATATATTAGTTAATCAGCTAGGCGAGGTTACAATAATAGATTTCGGTTCTGTAATTCCTATGGATAGCAACGATCAAATTGCTGTTGAAAACTTTCTTGGCACTTATGTGTTTCTACCTCCTGAAATGTTTGGAGCAGAAAAATATGTAAATGGTAAATATGTAGATATTTATTGTATAGGTTTAACCTTATTATACATCATGTTAAAAAAAGAAATTTTCTTTATCGATGAGGTTAAAAAAAATAAGTTTCGCTTTAATTATCGAAGATACAACGAGACTATCCAAGAATTCACCAATAACACTGATATTCCAAACGATTTAAAACAAATAGTTTTGGGGATGCTAGTAGAAAAACCCAAAGACAGATTATCATTAGAGCAAGCTTTTAATATTATATCACCTCAAAAATTATCTGATCTTAGTGATTTAGAATTAGAGTTTGAAAAACAAATTACAATGAAAAGATTAGTGAAATTAAAAAAAAACAAGGATATTCTATTACAAACTAATAATGAATTAAACGACAACGAAGTATTAGATATTATCGATTGCAGTAAAGATAAATCTGCGACATCTTATAATAAAGAACAAAAAATTTTAGAACAGCATTTAAAACAAATTAATAGAATAATTGAAAATAGAACAATAATATAAATTATAATAGTTTGAACTTACGCACTGAGATAGAAATTTTGGGTAGTGTTCACAAATCTGTGTCATATGTTAAACTATAACTCTTTATGAGGTA
>CAKNAD010000211.1 GCA_929200515.1 Candidatus Gorgonimonas leptogorgiae
TTAAACCATTTTACTTAGCCCTGAAACCTAGCATTTTCATCTGCCACGTGTATAAATCTTTTTAATTGCTCTCACAGGATAAATTTTTTAAGCTTTTATCCTGCGTTAGTATTTCTTGATTTAATCAACATTAAAACTGCGAAGCACCGACTTGGCTAAAAACTTATAATCACTTGCTGAAAACCTGCATTTCCAACTGCCACCTGTATATACCACTATAAATTAGTTGCATTAAGGCGGCTATTGAATAAAAACATAAAATTTAATAGTGCTAATAAAGGGAATTTACCACCTAGTCCAAGATTACTTCCTGTATAATGATACTGTTGTTGACTATCAAAATACCCAATAAATCCCAATGGGTATTGAATATTATTAGGTATTATATAAGGCTCATATAAAAATAAAGACAACTGTCTTTGATTAACATGAACTGCAAAACAATCTTTTAATTCACTTGTTGGGTCGATAGTTATATTCTGGTTATCTACTATTATTTTAGGCTGTTCTGCCGTCCAGTAAATAATTTCTGTAACTGCACGATCTAACCAGTTATTATAATCTGCATCTGATAACCGCATAAACTGTTGTAAATTAGTTTCTTTATTTTGTATTCTACCTGTTAAAAAAGCAGTAAAAATTTGTTCGAGAAACTCAGCAGTATGTTGTTTACAATCTTCGTTTTTATAATGATAATCAAATGAATAATTGTGTAATCGTGCGTATAGTAATACAGTGGCTAATAAGCACTCACATATAGTATTTGCAGCAAGAATTTGTTGTTGAATTGTTATAAAAGATCTTAATTCTAGGTGGCTTTTGGTTAAAGGATTAGTTAGATTGCCTGCTATTTCAAAATCACCTAAATCACGTAATCCTGTATAGCCATAATCTGGTCTTTCAGTGGCTATAGTATCCCAGTTTTCTAGTCTGCCTGTTGGGCGAATAGAAGTTATATTTGAGTAGATATAATTTTGAGCTGGCTTTCTAGAGGGTAACTGTCTCAACATCATGGCTAAAGCCCCCCAACAACGCCTTGATCCAGTATCGTGGTATGCTGGTAAAGTACTAGTATAGAAGATACCTTCTGCCATAAATACTCCTAGATCATGGCACGCTTTTAATAATCCAGTTTCGGGTGCTAGAAATGGTTGCTCGCTTTTAGTATCTAGTTTATGTGCGTATTGCAGGTAGTTTTTATCTGCAGAAAAAACTAATACGTCAACACATTCAGTGCCATTGTCATCTATATATTTTTCTATGCTATCTTCAGTTTTTAAAGCACATTGTGGTAAATCTACAACGGGTAAGCGCACCATTTTTGTTATAACTGGTATGTCGCTTTTTAATCTGTTTTTAACCTCGTTACCCTCAAGAGTCGTATTTAAAAAATTTAAAACATGTGCCTCTTTAATAAAATCATTTAAATCTTCATTTTGCCTTCTTATTTTATAAAAAACGGCTGTTGTCGAATTTGTAGAGTCTACTTGTATGGTTCTGCCACCCGTTACTTTTGCATTAGTAAAAATATTTTCAGTGTCATTTAATGGTAATTTTGTTATTGTTGCGTTATTTATATAATTTGTTAAGGCTTGTGCTGTTTTAGATAATATTAATTTATTAGGATTGCTGTACTTATAACAGCTAGATAATAAATCAGTAATAAATGCTGTTGGTATATTTGATTTTAATGGATTTGTTTTATCGTATAACTCACTAGCTAATGCCTGCGGAAAGTAAAAATTTCCTGATATTAAATCATCATATAGTTGATTTTTAAAATTATTTGGTATTTTAGTTGATTTTAATATTTGTATAGAGAAACAAGAAAATTTTGCACAACACTGCACTGAATAGATCAAGATTTTATTTTTAAGATTTTCATTAAATAATTCATATGCAAATAAATCCTCTATAAAATCAACATCAAATCCATTATTTTGTACATACTCATCTATTAAAGTTGTTAATACCTCTTGATTAAATATTTCATCTGGAATTTCATTCATATATTTTCTGCTGACATTAGTGCATAAGTAAATCCACATTTTTAAACTTCTATGCTCTTTAGGTATATTTTGTATAAAAAAACTCTTTTTATCTTTATAACTAGTGACTTCTTGTGTTGTAGCAGTGCATCGTGGTTCTGGAGGAAGAATATTATCAAAAAAATATTGATATTGCTCTTTGGTTAATAAGCTGCTATCTATCATGCATATATTAGTACAATCTTTGGCTAAAATATGTTGAATAATATTTATATTAGCTTTATATTCTGCTGGAAGTCTTTTATACAAAGATACATTTTGGTTACAATAGTTTATACACTGTTGTTCTGTTAAATCTTCCTCTAGATAACGGTATAAATCTGGGTTATTATTAATGCTTGTTACTGCTATATTTTGAATTTCTGTTTTATAGTCTTTAAAGTAATTATCGATTATAGCTAGCTCTCTAGTTGTAAGATTTTTACTGTTGGCAATTCTTATTAATACTAAATCTATATCCATATATTCTTGAGGAATGCAACTAATAGACTTAGTTGCAATTTTTTTTAGCATGTCTTTCGTTATTAGTGATTGATCAAATTGCGATAGTAGTTTAGGGTTAGATATACAAGATTTAGTAATAAGGCTAGGATTTTCTTTTAGTATAACTAGAGGAAGAAGTTCTACACCTTTAATAAGTTGACTATTTAACAATATAGCAGACTCATCATATTGTTCTATTCTATTTATAAATGCTAAGTATAATGTATCACATCTAAATTTTTCAGGTATTAATGCAAAATTTATTTTTTGTTCCGTAATTATATATATCCAACACATATCAAAAGTTTTAAAATCATCGCTAAAATAATTAAAATATGATTTTGACTCTGCGAATGCATTATTACACATTTCTGGAGTTTGTAAATCTACTGGAATATATTTAATAAATTGATAATAACCAAGCTCAATAGCTGTGGTGGCTACAGTAATATCAGTTTTAACAACTTCAGGCAAATTAATAAAACTTACAATTTGGTTTTTATCTAAATATATAAGAAACTCTGTATTGCCCTTTAATTTAATTAAATCTTCTTTGGTAAATTTATATAATTTAGATAATGCAATCAATTGCTTGCAAGTTAATGCGTTAATATCACCATCATTTTTAAAATGTAACACTAGTTCATACTCATTTTTCTCTAGAGGAATGTTACTAACATTAGATAAAATGCTATTATTTGACTTTGTACTAAATTCTGTTTTTGTAGTGATAACTTGTTTTTTTACAGTAGGTTGTGTTGTTGTTTGGTTGTTATCATTCGTATAAGAAATATTTGTATTTTTGCTTCCTATAGATTCCATTGATACTTATCTCCGTATTATAATAATTAGCCTATTATAATAAAGACTATATTTATCACTTTTAGTTCATAAAATATTTAATTATTACTGTTTTAGTATGAAGATCAGGGCAAACGTATCAAGATTATTATCATCCAGCTATTATTTTCTGTAAATAACCCATAGACATTTTGGCAGTATTTTGCCTTGAATAAAAACATTTTACTTAACCATGAAACCTATAACCTTGAAATTACATGTGTACATATCTTTACATTTATTTATCTTTAAGTAAAAACATTATAAGTGTCGTTAATCTATATAATAAATAGAATTAAGATTACAATCTTTATCTAATTACTCAGATCTTATTAAAAAAATACCCCCCCCCCTCATTCTAAATCATAACATATAACTAAGGCTAACTTATGATATTAACATTGCTGTTACCATTAATATTATCTGGTATACAAGCTAACTATAATAACAATACCAGCGTATTAGGAAATGGAACAAGAATACATAATATATCTACTGTGCTACCAGAAGTTAGTACATCCTATCCAGCAACACATACAACAGCTACCCAATACTGAAAGTTATTCCAAGAATCGACAGTATAGAAATAGCTAACCAATTTCAAGTTTGCATGTTTCAAAAAGTTTTTGGTAGAAATTTAAACACTACTAAAATACTACAAGAAAATTATATTCCAAAAGTTGCGTATAAGATGTTTTTTGGGATGCCTAACTTTCGATACTGTACAATAAATGTAACTATAATTAATTCTATTGCAGGAATAAATGAGAAAAAGGTTCCATGCTTTTATTTAATAAATGTAGATAAAAAACATTGCAATGTATCGTTTCCTGAAATATCTTGTGATAAAACTAGTATATGTACAAAAAAACTTGTTTGTTGTGATGCTACTAAAATAGAAGAGGTAGAAGAATGTTATGACATTAGGACAATAAATAGATGTAATATGGTAAAAACACTGCAACATGCATAGCATTAACTCAACTAAACATTCCTATAAAGAATACTTATAATCCTTGGGGCATATCTTCTACACCTAATTCAGCAGAAATTACTATACATTAAATGGTAACATTTATTATTGCTTTTATAGTTACCAACATCTTAAGGTAGAGGATGTATATACACGTGGCAGTTTACTTAGTCCCCAGAGGGTAAATCTTTTTGGCTTTTAAGCTGCGTTACTACTTTTTAATTTAGTACCAATATAAATAGTCAAAGTAGATGCCTTGTTTAACAAGCCAAAAATTAATTGTTGATAACCAGTAATTTTCAAGTAGAAAGTATATATATCTTTACATTTATTTATCTTTAAGTAAAAATATATAGAGTGTCGTTAGTATGTACAATAAATAAAATTATATTCAACTTATAGGTTAGCGATACCAATAAAATAAAAGTTACCTACTTTAAATCATAACATATAACTGAGGTTAACTCATGAAATTAGCATTGCTGTTATCATTAATATTATCTGGTATACAAGCTAATAATAATACGAATGTATCTACAAGTAGACCAGAAGCTTATACAAACGCATCAACAACAAGTAATATATCCCCGGTGATACTAAAAAGTACTGCCTCCATTCCAATAATAAATACAGGTAATACAGTTGTTGAAGTTTCTATGCTGACATGGAAAAATGTACAAAAAGATAACCAACTTCAAGCTTGCATGTTTCAGTCAGTTAG
>CAKNAD010000212.1 GCA_929200515.1 Candidatus Gorgonimonas leptogorgiae
CTGAAACCTAGCATTTTCATCTGCCACGTGTATATACATCATATCTGCAAGTCTTACCTATTATTTGAAAACTAGGTTTTTTATTATTAAAAAAATTAGCTTTTGCCGGACGCTTTACAATAACTCTATATTTAGTTAATTTAATAGCCGGATCAAGTAATTCTTCTGCATCAGTAGCTTCTCCATGCAATAGTTGCAAAATTTGCATTTCTTTTTTTACTAAAGCAGCTTTATTTTTTTTAGGAAACATTGGATCTAAATAAATAATATCTGGCTGCAAAGCAAAGTTTCCAGCATCAACTAACTTGCTAAGTCGTTGCATAAAAACTACAGAATTTTGAGTGCGTAATAGCCTAACATTATTAATAATGTTTTTAGTTTCTATATGCTCTCTTGCTCTAAGTATTCCATCTTTTAATAATGCATGTAAAATTTTACAGCGCTCTAGCATAAAGACTTTTAAGCCTAGCTTAGCAAAAATCATAGCATCTTTTCCTAGCCCTGCTGTTGCATCTAAAACATGCAAAGGTCGTTTAATATTAGATATATTCGTTGCTTTTGCTAGTGGATGTGATTTATTAATAGTAAATTTTAAACTGTGCAGTAATTTCCCACTATTAAAATCTACACAAATATTGGCTTTAGGATTGCTGTTATTATAAATAGATAGCTTATTGTTTATATAATCAATAGCCAGATTAGCATCTAAATTAACGCTTATGTTATGCACATTAAAAGTTAAATCTTGTTTTTGATAGGTATTATTACTATTTTTCATACAAGCCTTATAACATGCTTTCAATAGTATCTATAATTTTTTTTGCAATATCTATATTAAAAATAGAGCTTAGCTCACGAATGCCAGTCGGTGATGTTATATTAACTTCGGTTAAAAAATTTCCTATAACATCTATTCCAGCCAATAAGATTCCTTGCTGCTTTAAAAAAGGTGCTATTTGTTCGACAATACGAAAATCTTGTGCTGTTAATTTTTGGCCTTTTCCTATTGCACCTGCCGCTAAATTACCGCGAAATTCTCCTGACTTAGGAATACGAGCTAAAGCATAAGGAATTGGTTCGCCATTTACCATAATTATACGTTTATCACCTGAAGTGATTTCTGAAATAAACTTTTGTGCCATAATTTGCTGTTGATAATTTTTAGTAACAGTTTCAATAATTACATTGATATTAGGATCATGGTGGGTAACTTTAAAAATAGAAGCTCCTCCCATTCCATCTAAAGGCTTTAACACAACTTGCTTATGTTGCTTAATAAAAGCGACTATTTCGTCTTTATCCATTGCAATTAACGCAGGCGGAATACAATCTGGAAACTCAGTAGCTACTATTTTTTCATTAAAGCTATGCAAGCTAGTTGGATTGTTAACTACTAATACACCTTGTTGCTGTAGTTTTTCTAATAAATAAGTTGTGTATAAAAAAGTGGCGTCTACGGGAGGGTCTTTACGCATTAAAATAACATTTAATTCGTTTAGTTTAATTTTTTGTTCTTCAACTACTGAGTATTTTAACGTGCTACTATTGAATTTAACTAATTTTGCTTTACCAAAAACTTGACCTTGAAAAAAAATATCATGTTGCTCTAAATACCAAACCTCCCAGTTTCTTTGCTGGGCAGCTAGCATTAAAGCTAAAGATGTATCTTTGTGTAAATTTATATTGTCGATGGAATCCATGACAATGCCTAATTTTATCATCATATTGCTTAACCAGTATTTAATTACTACTATAAAATTTCAAAGTATTTCATTTTAGCAATAATTTAATGATAAAACAAAAGACAATGTTGCAATTGCTCGACAAAAAAAACAAGCATTATCAAGTTGGACAATACTTAACTAAGGTATTTGTTTCCATGACTAAAACATTCTCGAAATTAGACCCCAGATTTTTTAATGCATTAAATGTTTTATTGTCTATTTTATATCGAGCATGACAACCACACATAGTTTTAAAAACATTGTATTTACACAAGGGAGTATTGGCAATCAAAATCCACGTAGTTTTTTTGCTTTTTTATCTTTTCTTTATACTCCAAAACGTTAACTTTGCAATCAAGATGCGAGTCGTTAATAGCAAATTTAGATGAGGACGCTTCCGTTGTAAAGCCAGTAAAAAGCTTTTGGAACACCCTCCTAGTATCATAAATCTAACAACCAATTAAGCATAATGTTTTTTAAATATTACGTAGATGTAACTGGCTTGGCTTTTAATATTCTTTCTGTAGAAAATACAGCATCATGCAAATCATCTACCATATGATTTATCTTTTCATTTAATTCTTTTTCTAATGTAGATTGAATATCTTTTTTTACAATTTTATGAGATGTACCACCATACCTAGCCAGCAATGTTTGCTCTTGTGCAGAATCATCCTTACAGAATTTACTATTTCGTTTTGCAAGATTATCCACTTTTTCTACTGCTGTGTCTAGAGCATAGTTAATATTAAACAAAGAGTCTGGAGAGATAGTGGTTGTTGTAGTAACGTTTGGATCTGGAGTAGGAGCAATTATTGTTTCATTGTTTGCTATAGCTTCCTCGCCTAACCGTTTTTCATATTGCTCCATCCATTTCTCGGCTGGTGTTTTTTCAGTTCTCTTATAATAAAATACACTTACTTTTTCGATAATATCATTTACAAAACTTGTAATAGTTTTATTCGGAGCTTCTAGAAATGCATTTTGATTTAATTGCATAGACTCAGTAATACAATTTATTAAATGCCCATCAGTTACAAGCGGTTTTTTTAAACGATAAAGATAACTGTTAGTATCTGAAATATCTGCTTCTCTATGTCGGTTATCATTTTCTGAGCCAACTGATAGCTTCTGTAATGCTTTTATCAATAGCACTTTTTTATCATATAAAACATTATAAAATTGTAGACTGTGATTACTATGTTCCAATTTACATAAAGTATCAAATAACGGTAACAATTCATTTTGTACTCTTATCTGGGCTATAGAATTGACATCACTACGATCTGTATCTTCCTTGTAACTATTGTTAATAATTTCAAGTTTACTATCTTTTATAATATCTTTTAAAATATTTGTAATCATAGATCTATACATAGAACCCATTTTTTCCAGTACTATATACGATCCTGATACTAAACCCGTCTCTGTTTTCTCAATACGATCAAATAGATCAGAATTACTTGCAAAATAGTCACTAAAAATTTTTTTACCTTTTGATTTAAAATCCCAACTTAATTCAGATCCTCTATCGAATTCTAGAAACTTCTCAGGCGTGAGAAAACTTATGTCTTCTAACATTTGTTGATTAGTAGAATCTAGTAATGATTTAAACTCCATATGAGATTTTTTTGTTTGGTCATCTGGCTTATAATTGTACCAAAAACTTCTAATCTCCTTCCCAGCTATTAGTGCCTCCATTTCAAAAAGTTCATTTAACACTTCTTGTTTTAATCTGCTTTCATGAGAAGTATAATCATAATTTGTCACTCTAGTATATTCGTCAATAAATCTAACTTCATCTGCAAGGACTTGAAAAGGTTCTTTTAATCCCTCATGTATTTCGTTACCAATACGCATATCATTCAATTTGTGCATTATTTCAACTAATTGATCTGAATATAATGAAAATTTATGGTTTATATCAATATTACTCCATCCACTAAACTCATACCTAGCTTTAAACGTGCTACCTGTTGTAGTTTGTGTTACTGCTATGCTCTGAGGGTGTCCTTGAGTGCTATGTTTTGTCAAGCTCTCACTATTATCTAGATGCATAGTAGGTGCATCTACTCTAGATAAACTGCTAGTTACTGCATTATCATTAGCATGATTATTGCTACACATAAAGTAGCTAGTAGTGCCTACTCCAAGTATATATGATGATAAACCAGCAAGAATAGCTACCACCAGTGGGTGTTCTTTTATGTTATACCATACCTGTGCACCACGACTTTTAGGTTGCTCACTGTCACATCTACAGTGACTAATTTGCTTATTATTTCCGTTTAATAAAGTAATTTCCTGTTCAGCATCTTCTGTATTTAGATAGGATGAGTTGTTTACTACTGTCACATCCATTTGTAGTGCTTCAAAAGATCCTGCTCTAGATTGCATGACCGCACTAGTATTTTGTTGACTATTAGCTAACACTAATGGTGTTGATTTTAGTTTATCCATATTTGTGTCATTCCTTAATGCAATACTATCTTTTTATTTCATAGAATTTTAAATTTATAACTCAAGTTACACAGTAAATAAAACCATCTTAGAAGTCAATGCTAAATGAAAGGATACCCCTTTAATTTAGCATATGAAGCAGTTATACCATTTAACTACTTTTATATTGAAGAAATCACCAATAAATTTTATCAAATTTTGTAATAATTAACTAAGTAGGACAAACGCATCTAATTACCAGTGTTTATTGAAAATGCGTCTTTTCAGCAAGTAAAAGGTGTACATAAGTGATAAAAAAGATCCTAATTGTTACCAAATATGTTGTGTAAAGTGACAAATAATTGATAAAAAATACATATTTAACTTTGTTCTTACTTTATACTTATTTTAGAAAATTAAGAAACAGCATGTTTTAGAGTTATTGCTAGACTAAAAATCTTATAATACAACAATTTACATACGTTTACCCTGATTAACTAATTGTATAACTTTTGTTTATAAATAAAGAAGTTTTAAATACATATTTTATGTTTAAAAATTCATTGTAATGAACACTTTACTAGTCTAATATATACAGTATTACGTGTTTAAAAAACTCTTGCCTAATCAAGTGGCAACTATTCCATTTGATATTAATAATTTAGGTAGTGTTTCTTGTTGATAAGCTTTTAATGCTATTTCCAAACTCCGTTACATTAATAAATAACCCTATAACGGCATCATATAGTTCTTTTAACTTAGAAAAATATATTGTCTTTCTACATAACCTTTTTATTCTAGTTCTATACACTAGGCAGATGAAAATGCTAGGTTTCAGGGCTAAGTAAAATGGTTTAATTCGAGGCA
>CAKNAD010000213.1 GCA_929200515.1 Candidatus Gorgonimonas leptogorgiae
TTCGTAAAGTTATAAAAAATTGTTAAACCTAAATACCAGATAACCCTATATAATTTTAAGGTATTTTAACAATTAAATAAAACTTTGTAATAGGATATAGCAAAAAAATGTATTAGTAGTTATTTTGGTTATTGTTTGTCTTTTAGTAACACTAAAAGCTAAAACTCATCTATTATTGTAACTAATATCCTATTACTAAAAACTAGTGTCTTTATTGTAAAGTATTTTTAATATTTGTAGTAATTATAGGCAAAGCATATGGAATATAGCATATTATTTTCTTTTTTCCTTATTTTTTCTGGTTCGGCGTTATTAGCAACCGGGGCATTATATACTCGACAACCAATTATAGTGGCATATTTTTTAGCGGGTATTATATTTGGACCATCAGGATTTAAATTTATAACTAATTTAGACTGGATGAATGACTTGTCTCATATTGGAATTATTTTTTTATTATTTTTACTTGGATTAGATATGCAACCACAAAATCTAAGCCATTTATTAAAAAAAACCTTTATAGTAGGAGTGGTAAGTTCTTTATTTTTTGCCTTTGTAGGATACTGTATAGGTAAATTATTTGGTATCGACGATGTTTCAGCATTAATTCTAGGAGCATCTATGATGTTTTCTAGTACTATTATAGGAATAAAGCTATTACCCACCACAGTATTGCATCATCGACATACAGGGGAGTTAATCGTAAGTATACTATTGCTACAAGACTTAATAGCAATAATATTATTATTACTATTATACAATTTTGATTCTTCAAGATTATCTTGGCACTTGAACTTAACTATTGCTTTTGCAGCTCTGCCTTTGATTTTTGTACTCGCATTTATTAGCGTAAAGTACATTTTGTTAAACTTAATTAAAAAATTTGATCAATATAGAGATTTTTTATTTTTATTAGCACTAGGTTGGTGTATGGGTATGGCTTTTATTGCTAACTTGATGAATCTTTCTTGGGAAATTGGCGCTTTCATTGCTGGAATCAGCATCGCAACATCGCCAATATCACAATTTATTGCTCTTAACTTGAAACCACTACGAGATTTCTTTTTAGTGTTGTTTTTCTTTTCTATAGGAGCCGGGTTTGATTTGCAATTATTAATGAATCAAAAGTTGTTAGCTATTGTATTATTAAGCACTTGTCTTGTACTGGCGTTAAAACCAATAGTATTTCGCTTTTTTCTACGTAAAGTAAGTGAAACTAAGCAGTCAGCTTGGGAAGTAGGGTTTAGGTTAGCACAAACAAGTGAGTTTTCTATATTAATTGCTTTTGTTACTTGTTCGCACAATATTATTGATAGTTTAATTTGTCATGCAATACAAGCTACTGCTATCATCACTATGATAGCTTCATCTTACATAACTGTATTTTTCTTTGAATCTCCACTTGCAATAAAAGATGAATTACGTAGAGATTAAAAAATGCTACTTTCTAAATGCTATTGCTTCAATTTCAACTTTAGCATCCATTGGTAATCCTGCAACTTCAACACATGAACGCGCAGGGAATGTAGCATTATGTTTTTTAAAAAAATCTTCATAGGCTTTATTAACTACAATAAAATCATTAAGATCTTTTAAAAAAACGGTTGTCTTGACTATATCATTTGTCTGTAAATTAGCCTGAAGTAAAATAGCCAAAATATTATTAAGTGCTTGGGTTGTCTGTTTGCCAACATCATCTGCCATTAATTTAGTTTTTGGATCAAGTGGTATTTGACCAGAAGTAATAACTAAATTTCCTAAATTAACTCCTTGTACATAAGGACCAATAGCAGCTGGTGCTTCATCAGTTTTTATTTCAAACATTGTTATCCTCTATTAATTGAATACTACACTTTTTTATTGAATATTTATACTTCTTCAAAACGAGCATTAAAGTGTCTTAAAATAGCAGGTTCATAAGTGAATTTTAGCCCTCTTATCTGCTGTGTATTTGTTTTTAATTTTTGAAAAGCTTCAATAATAAAATCCATATGTGTTTGGGTATAAGTTGCCCTAGGTATAGTTAAACGTAATAATTCTGCTGGTGATGGATTTTGTTTCCCTGTTTTGGGATCACGACCTAATAATAGCGAACCTATTTCAACTGCACGAATGCCGGCTATTGCATACAGATTACATGCTAATGCGTGAGCTGGAAATTGCTCCGCTAGAATATGTGGGAGTAACTTAACAGCGTCAATAAAAGCAGCATGCCCCCCAGCTTGTTGGCACACAATACCAATGGCTTCTAAACCATCTACTAGGTATTTAACTTGATTAATTCTATATTTAAGCCAATCTTGACGCATGCCATCATACAAACCAACTGCTAAACGCTCCATTGCTCCTCCTTCAAGTCCACCATAAGTAGGAAAGCCTTCTTGAATAACACAAAGATTACGACACTCGAGATATATATCTTTAAGAGATTCATCTTTAAAGCAGAGTAAACCACCCATTTGCACCATAGCATCTTTTTTAGCCGACATTGCTAAAATATCTGCGTATTTGTAAGATTCACGAGTGATCTGTTCAATACTCCAGTCTTTATATGGAGTTTCACGTTGTTGAATAAAATATGCATTTTCTGCATAGCGAGCAGAATCCATAACAACAAGGATATCATATTTTTTAGCAATTTCATATACTGCTTTTAAGTTGGCAAGGGATACGGGTTGGCCACCTGATGAGTTGCAAGTAATAGTGCTTACAATATAAGGTATATTATTACTACCTATTTTTAAAATAGCATCTTCAAGTTTAACTAAATCAAAATTACCTTTGAAGTCTGCATTTAATTCGGTATCGAAAGCTTCTTTAACATAGACATTTTTTGCAATACAACTATTTAGTTGCGTATGTCCTTGAGTGGTATCAAAGAAATGATTAGATAGCGCTACCATTTTGCTACGATCTAAACCTTTTTCTCGTTCACATTTGTTAATTAAAACTGGAATATATATTTGTTCAGCACCTCGTCCTTGATGAGTAGGAATTGTTAATTCATAACCAAAAATATTTTTTACAGCGTTAGCTAACTTATAATAACTTCGACTACCACTATAAGCTTCATCTCCCATAAGCATAGCCGCTTGCATACTTTGGGTGATAGATCCAGTACCGCTATCAGTTAATAGATCAATAAATACATCATTACTATCTAATAAAAAAGGGTTCATACCTGCTTCAACAAGTGCTTGTTCACGGTACTCACGGGTAGTCATTTTTATTGGCTCAACAACACGAATACGAAATGGTTCAGGAAGATGCTTAAATTTTTCCATAATTATACCTTTATTATATATTAATTATTTAGCATAATAAAAACTATATTTTATGTCATGTGTTTTTTTATTTTTTTTGTGATATTATCCCTTTTGTAGTTTAAAATAAATAAGTTAGTTGTCGTTCATATTAAATACATACAGTTAGCATAATTAGTGCTAACAATATATAGAAAACAAGTCTTCAATTGTATTTATCTGTTCTAAAGCAGTTTTTGAAAAATACTCTGCTATATTTTTTTTAAATGTTTCTAAGTTAAAATAAGCACCTGTTTTAGCTAATATATTTATAGCGTAATTTACACTAGCTTGCTTAGATAAAGATGGCAGATTACAAAATTTTTGTGTAATTATTTTTTGCTCTGTATCTGATAAATCAACCTCCATACGTTTAAAACTTGCTAATACATACTCAATAGAATATTGAGAGCTAAGAGTACGCAGAATATCAAACATATTAAAATTTTCAGTTGTTAACTTTTTATTCTTAGGGTTATAAAGCACCCAGAATAAACTAGGTAAAGAATAGCCTGATGGTACAGTTGAAATAATGCTTTCAGCAGCCTCTATATCTATATCTCTGTAACAAAGAGCTATTTTATTATTATCTAGTTGTATTCCTGAAGTTATAATTGCTAAAGCTACATTGTTATAATTATGTGCTAGGCTGTAATCTAGTAATGATTGTTTTACTTCATTATATTGAAGAAAATACTGATTAAAAAAACTAGTAAATATAATTGGCTCATTAAATATAGATATACTAATATCATTCTCTTGCATCATAGTTATCAATATTTTCATTGTAATGTAATTATTGTTTGCCATCACAGGATGTATTATACTCGTTAAAAGATAAGTTTTTTTATTACAAGAACAAATAATAAATTTTAATACTTGTTTGATAATATTTATATTATTACTAGCTAGTGCTACAGATGTTAACTCCTCTCTGTATCGTAATATACTTGAATATAATTTTTCTTCAGTGTTACAAATATTTAGCAATTGCTTTAATGCTTGCTCAGATTTTTGCTCTATAACATATTGAACAGTATTATATGTTTTTGCGATACTTTCTGAATCTTTATTTTGTATCAAGTATGGTATTAAATTTTGAAAGTTTCCTCCGTGCAGGGTATATAATGGTATTATTGCACGATAAATCTGCCGAGCTAGCTTCCCTTGTGGACCTTTATTGTTATCAGCTAGACAGGCTTCAAGCCAAGCAAGAGATTGATCTTGTGTATGTTGTTGATATTTTTCATCCATAATCGATATAATTTGTGAAGCAAGTGCAAAATTACCGTTATTAATAGCAAAGACAAGCGGAGTTATATGGTTATATAAATAATCATGGTATATACTACTAAAAATCCATTTTTCACATATAGAATAACTGTGATTACTCATTATATTAGTAACTTGTTGTAAAGCTTGTTGTTGATTTTGTTGTTGACAAAAAGATATAAATTGCTTTGATGATATGATATTTGTAAACTTATAAATACTTCTCTCGCTAAGAAAAGCTGTAGTTGTTAATATTGCGTTAGTTAGTTTAGAATGATTATTCCTTACTGGTTGCTGTTTTGTAGGAATTGTTTCAAGTATTACTTGTGTGTTATTTGTTATAGGTTGCATATATACCTTATTTTATTATATTGATGTTACTGATCTAACTCAAGTTACGCAGTAGAGAAAATTAGTATATAATAAAACAATGAATATTGA
>CAKNAD010000214.1:0-3198 GCA_929200515.1 Candidatus Gorgonimonas leptogorgiae
GACTGGTAGTAAGCTTTGTTCCTTCTTTAACAAGCGTAGAAAATGCTAGCATTGCGGAGCTATTAAGGTTTGTAATTGCTTTTTTGTTTTTTTCTAGATGATCTGCGCTTTTTCCTGTCCAATGCATTAGCAGTTTCGAAGCTATTGTTTTGCTATCTGTCTTTGTTTTGGGATTAAATGAAATAGAATTGTGTTCTGCTTGAGCAAAGTCAGAGTTGTCGCTTAAAAAATTTTTAGTTACAAAAGTGTTAAATTTTAGACCTGATTTTTTTCCTGAGATTGCTGTGACAGACCTACATGTTAGGTTTTGATTTAGGTAGGTAAAAATATTTTTTATATTTTTTATTGAGAGGAAATATTTTGTAGATGGAAAAGGATGCAAGTGGGATAATAATGTCCCAACGCGACTCATGATTGGTGGTTGTTTGTTTTCTAGTGATTTACTATCAACTTGTCTTATAGCTGATTTTCTATTATTTATGTATGAAAAATCCATATTATTTACTCGATTTATGTGTGATTATAGGTTAACTTGCGATAACTTGATTGTCTATAGGTTGATATAAATTTGGTTTAAATCTTCCTGTTTCTACCATTTGTGTATAAATCATAACTTTAAAAACATGTTCTGGAATTTCAAATAAACTTTCTACTAAGCTAGATAAAACTTGTGTTTTTTCAGTATTATGATTTTTTTGAGCATCTAAATACCAATCTTTAAAAAGTAAAAAAACCTCTTTAGTTGTTGCATATTCATTAGCTTCCCGTGATTTTTTGTCTGATATATATCTTTTTATGCCAAAACTTATTTCTATGGAAGCTCTAATAGAAGCTTTTGTAGCTGATTTTATCGGATAGGCAATAGCTGGTGCAATCCATAATCCTACAGATGCTACTGTAGAAGCAGCATATAGACCTTTAGTTGCCTCAAGTCTATACTTTTTGATTTTTAAATGCCTTTTTTTTGTTTCTAAGAGTGAAGTTGTTTTTGCTGTTAAAAAAGTTTTTTCTCTTACGCTTAACGAACTTTCTTCTATGATTTTAATAGTACTGTCTACTCTAGATTTCATTATTTTTTTATTATTTTTAATATAGTCTAATCTATTTTGTACCATTTTAGCTTTAACTAAATCACTAATCGGTGCAGCAGGTATAACCGTTCCCGCAGCTGCGCCTAACCTGTATCTAAAAGCTGATTTATGCATCTGAAGTTTATTTTTATCATAATGTTTTAATTTATTTAAGATATTAAAACTTTCAATATTATTATCTATTATATTTTTTAATTCATTATTACTCATTACTTTATTTATTTTTGATAAGAAGGTGTATAGTTTATCTGTATGTATTTTTATTATAGGATTTATAGCTTCAGCAGAATGGCGTAAAAAGGTAGTGCCTAAAAACTTAGGGCTTTCAAAAGAAATATGTACTCCAAAGTAGTCCATAATATCATTAATGTGGTTAATATTTTCTTTATTACGAAGATCAAAATCATCTAACTGAGAAAGCAAAGTAACTAATGTGTTTTTTGGTAATAATTCGCTATTTTCTATACCAGAAGTTTGATATATAGTCAAAATGTTATTTATTAGTTGTTTTAATCCAAGAATATCTATAGGCATTTTATCTGATAATAATATTTGTTTAATTATTTCGGCATCAGAAGACATTGGTTTTCTAGATTCTTTACCGTCAGCTAACATATCTCCTTGATAATCTAGTGAAAATATTAGTTTTAATGTATGAAAATCATTAGGAGTTATTTGTCTATGTCTTATTTCGCTACTTTTGAGCTTGTTTTTTAATTTTTTTATGGATGTTCTTGGCAAATTAAGAAAGTTTCTTCTTTTGGTAACTTTATTTAATTTATTTTTTGCTAGTACATTAGTTGACAATAATCCAGTTGCTAAACCTATAGTAGAAAAAATCATTAAGTCATCGACATCTTTTTGCCAAAGCTGTTGGATATAAGTTCCATCAAGAAAGGAAGTTTCAGTTGTAGAAAAACTTTCTATAAGTTCATCATTGTCATCAGAGTTGGCTATTGGCTGATGATTTACATAAGGTTTGACTATTGTTTGATCATCCACAACGGGTTTAGCTAGCTTATTTGTTTGAATAAATAAATCTCTTTCATTAAAACTACGCTTTAAAACAGGAGAATACATACCTACAAGTTGGTTTTTAACATCAGGTTTTAGTGCTAAGTCTTCTGCTGTTAAGGCTTTACCCAGATGGCTGGAATGTTGGCCTATCAAATATTTTGCCTGCAGGGCAGTAATGTTTAAATCTTCCGAGGTGAATTTTGTATAGTAGTGGCTATCTTCATAATCATCACTAATAAGATCTAGTATTTCTGCTGCCCTTGCACGAGCAGAATACTCTTGCTCATTAAAATCTTTAGGTAATGATATTTCTCCATGAGTTTTAATATAGTCTTGATGCTTTTTAAATACTTCCTCAACTGAAATGCTATCAGCAACAGTGCTATTACTTTGGCGATATTGATGAGCTTTAATATCAAACAATCTAGATGACAGTGAGCCTTCTTTTACAGGAGATGCTAGAACTTCCTGTTTAACATCTTCGAGAGAAAATGCCATTGTTTCATACTCTTTCATCGTTGTTAATCCTTTCAATCGATAAAACTCTTCTCTACTCCAGTATACAAATGCAAAATTTGAAATACTGTTATCAATGGCATAGTACTCAAAATGTTCATCAACAGGTGTTATATAACCGAGCACAAGATGACCAGGTAGTAGCATGTTAATAAGTTGTACCTCTTTAGGTAGGTATCCTGCAAGTTTAGCAAGACTTAGATACCACCGAAATAACGTAATATAATCATCGCAATCAATATTTTGATATTCATCTTCTAAGCTATGCCAAGGAGATGAAAAAAATTCAATAACGCCCTCAGAGTCAAGATCATCGCCATATCCAGAATATTTTTCTACTCTAAGTGTCATAATGGTATGAACTGCAACTTGTTTTTGTTTATCATCAAGATCTTGATATGGTTTTATCATCTCTAAAAACAATGCAGCTTCTTTTGCTAGAGTATCACCAAGTTGTGGTTGTTGAGGCATAGGAGCAGTTACTTCACTTAGAGTTAGAGGTGCATCTAGAGGTGTATCTAGAGGTGTATTTAGAGGTGTATCTAGAGGTTTATTTAGAGGTTTATTTAGAGGT
>CAKNAD010000214.1:3298-4972 GCA_929200515.1 Candidatus Gorgonimonas leptogorgiae
TAGAGGTTTATTTAGAGGTTTATTTAGAGGTGTATTTAGGGGGGAAGTTTCGTAATAAGTTATATCTCTAATAATGTCTAAATCAGGTAGTATATTATCAACTTGAGTTAAATCTTTTTTGAAGCTAGTATTTTGATTAGGTTTTTCTCTGGTTTGTTTAAGTGTAGTTAAGTCATTAGTTTGTTTTATTTCTGTATTTAAATATTCTGCATTGCTGTGGTTATCTGTTTTCCTTATTATCGGACTGGGATCAAGTGTAGTATATTTAATTGTTTCTTCATGTTTTTGTTCTAGTGAATTATTTAAAGTAGGGTGGGTTGTTAGAGGTATTTGGTCGTCTCTAGCTCGAGGCTCTCTTGAAGTATAAGATCTATCAGTATAGATTACTGAGATTGGTGTTGAATCACTACGCTTATCCGCTTTCCTTATTATCGGACTGGGATTAAGTGTAGTATATTTAATTGTTTCTTCATGTTTTTGTACTGGTACATTATTTAAAGAGGGGGAGGTTGTTAGAGAAAATTGGTTTTCTCGATCTTGATATTCTCTAGAAGTATGAAATCTAGTAGTATCTATATTATAATCATCCATGTTTATAACATTCCTAATAGTTAAATATGTTTTTGATATGAATTAATTGTTTTAAGTTTAAAGAGAGATACACGTGTATATACTATTATTAGCTATGCACCTAGAAGTTTTATCTAGGTCTTACAAAGGTATTGGGCGTAAGTCCTAAAATTTTTAAATGCATGGTTGATATGTTTTAAAATCAAAGGTAAATACTTGAATAATCATTATTTAGCAAGAAAAAATACCATTGCAGAGGTGGTTGCAAAGTAGGATATAGGAGTGTACATTAAAAGTAAAAGTTTGTAAATATTTAGGACATATTAAGAATTATTCGTATAAATATGTTTAATTTATATTTTGTCTACTGTGGTTACTATACTCGATTATCATGATTTTTATTTAAAGGAGTTGTTTTTATGAAGGTTAGAGTTTCATAGTGAACGCATCTTTAATGAATATCTACAAGCGAAAAAGCTATCAACATATTTTACTCTTCCACCTCCAAAAAAAACCGATAAAAAACAACGGCGACAAATTTTAAACCTTAAAAGACAATCAGTGTAGTGAGTAGTACTAAGTTTTTAGAACACTGAATTAGCTCGATTGTTTTTATTAGCTCATTAAGCAGTTTTCTGCTGTTATTTTTGATTCTGCTGGAATCAAATCTTCAGCGCGATCTACTGCTTTATTTAACGCTTTATCAAGACCTTGCATTAAATTATTTCTGTTTTTAATTTTGATATCGGGTAAATATAAAGTTGTTACCGAATTGGAAGATGTGTTTTTAGTATCAATTTGAGGGTAGTATTGTATACCGCTAGTTATTTGTTTTTTTTGAATACGAATATTTTCAATATCATCTGGTATTTGAACTGTAGATTTTATCTGATGAGAGATAAGAATAGGGGTTTTAAATAATCCAGGGCTATTTTTAATTTTATTTTCTAGTTCTGGGTTTGAGTTGATTACATCTTTAAGTAATTGTTGTACATTAACTTCAAACTTACTATTAGTAGGTGTAGAAGATATTAAGCAATTTGGTAGTGGACTGGTAGTAAGCTTTGTTCCTTCTTTAACAAGCGTAGAAAATGCTAGCATTGC
>CAKNAD010000215.1 GCA_929200515.1 Candidatus Gorgonimonas leptogorgiae
AGATGGCTAGAAGATATTTTAAAACAGCGTAATTCTACCATGTTAATCATTTCACATGATCGCCATTTTTTAAATAGTGTTTGTACGCATATGGCTGATTTAGATTACGGTACATTGCAATTATTTCCTGGAAATTATGATGAATACATGACCGCAGCTACTCAGGCAAGAGAAAGATTATTATCTGATAATGCTAAAAAGAAAGCTCAAATAGCTGAACTTCAAGAGTTTGTTAGTAGATTTTCTGCAAATGCATCTAAAGCAAAACAAGCAACATCAAGGGCAAAACAAATAGACAAAATACAATTAGATGAAGTTAAGCCATCTAGTAGACAAAGTCCTTTTATTCGTTTTGTGCAAGATAAAAAATTATATCGTAATGCCTTATTGCTTGAAAAATTAACCCAAGGCTATGACAGCGAGTTGTTTAGCAATGTTAATTTATCTGTCGAAGTAGCTGAACGAATTGCTATAATCGGACAAAACGGTGTAGGTAAAACCACATTATTAGAGACTATAATGGGTAATTTAGCAGCTAAAAGTGGTACCATTAAATGGTCTGAAAATGCAAATATTGGTTATTATGCACAGAATCACAACAAAGAATTTGCTTCCAAAACTAGCTTATTAGAATGGATGATGCAATGGCGTAAACCAGAAGATGATGAACAAGCTATCCGTGGTATTTTAGGCAGAATGTTATTTTCTCGACATGATATCAATAAACCAGTAAATGTATTGTCAGGTGGTGAACAGGGAAGAATGTTATTAGGTAAATTAATTTTACAACAGCCTAATATTTTAGTTATGGATGAGCCTACTAACCATATGGATATGGAATCAATTGAAGCATTAAACTTAGCTTTAGAGAATTATCCAGGTACTTTATTATTTGTTTCTCATGACCGACAATTTGTATCCTCACTTGCTAATCGTATTATAGAAATAAAGGCAAATAATATCATTGATTTTTCTGGTAGTTACGATGATTATTTAGCTTCTCAGGAAAATTAATTTTTATTTTAACCTTGTTTAATAAGACTAACTCTATGTATCAAGCTATAAAAAGATTATTGTTTTGCTTCCCCCCAGAAGTCGCTCACAATGCTACTGTAAAAGCACTACAATTATTTAATAAAACGAATGTTATTAGTAAATTTGTGCCTGAAGTTCCGTCTGTACCTTGTAAAGTAATGGGTCTTGAATTTAAAAATCCTGTGGGCTTAGCTGCTGGGTTTGATAAAAATGGAGAATGTATTAATGGTGCATCACAGTTGGGCTTTGGTTTTATTGAACTAGGTACCGTAACACCATTGGCACAATCCGGCAATCCAAAACCAAGAATTTTTCGTGTTACCAAGCAAGATTCGTTTATCAATCGTTTAGGCTTTAATAATCTTGGTGTAGCTAATTTAGTAAAAAATATTAAGTTATCAACTTATAATGGTATTTTAGGAATCAATATAGGTAAAAACTTTAAAACTCCAGCAAAAAAAGCAGTTATAGACTACATATATTGCATGGAACATATTTATAATCATGCAGACTATATAACAATTAATTTATCCTCTCCAAACACACCAAATTTAAGAGATTTACAGTATGGTGATTCATTAAAGCATCTATTAGAAAGGCTAAAACAGCAACAGCAGCAACTAAAAACACTATATAACAAGTATGTTCCTTTTGCTGTTAAAATAGCTCCAGATATTACTGAAGAAAATTTAAAGCAAATAGCTAGTGTTTTATTAGATAACCAAATAGATGCGGTAATAGCAACTAATACCACCATTGATCATAGTCAAGTACAAGATCCTAAACTACAAGCTGAAGCAGGTGGCCTAAGTGGTAAGCTGTTAAATAGTATGTCAACAAAGACAATACAAATACTTGCAACAGAACTTGGTAATAAAATACCAATAATTGGTGTTGGAGGAATAACCGATGCCCAATCGGCAAAAGAAAAAATTGAAGCTGGAGCTTGTTTGCTACAATTATACACTGGACTAGTTTACAAAGGTGCTGGTTTAATTAAAGAAGTAGCAGAAGCAGTATACGCAGCAAAAAATATATCCCCTCAATAATTTTATAGTTTTAAGTTTAAAATTATTTTTACTGTTGAATTTTTATTTATGCATTTAAAAGATTTTGATTATACTCTTCCCGAAGAGCTTATTGCTAAATTTCCTAGCAATAACCGTACAGCAAGCAGATTACTTTGTTTAGATAGTATTTCTGGGGAATTACAACACAAAAAATTTCATGATATATATTCGTTGTTAGAAGACGGTGACTTGTTAGTAATGAATGACACCAAAGTTATTCCGGCAAGATTATACGGTACCAAAGATACTGGCGGCAAAATAGAAATACTTATAGAACAAATTCTTGAAGATAATACCGCACTTGCCCAAATAAGGGCAAGTAAAGCACCAAAACTAGGTGCTAAATTATCAGTTACAACAGACAACATTGTTGTAACAGTACAAAAACGTCAAGAAAATTTATTTTTAATTAAATTTCCTACTGATATTTTAACTATATTAAATCGCAAAGGCCAGATACCTTTACCACCATATATGCAGCGGCAAGCAGTTGAAGCAGATGAGAGCAGATACCAGACTGTATATGCATCAAAAGAGGGTGCAGTAGCAGCTCCTACTGCTGGCTTACATTTTGATAACCAACTATTGCAAAAATTAACAGATAAAAGAGTAAATTATGGTTTTGTTACTTTACATGTAGGTGCTGGTACTTATCAACCTGTTAGAACTGATACTATAGAAGAGCATGTAATGCATTCTGAATATATAGAAGTATCTCCAGAAATTTGCGACTTAATTAATAAAACAAAGCAACGAGGCAAACGAGTAATTGCGGTTGGCACTACAGTTGTTCGTAGTTTAGAGACTGCTTCTGCTTCTGGAACAATTCAGCCATTTAAAGGGCGCTCTTCTTTATTTATTTATCCAGGATATACATTTAATACTGTAGATGCTCTTATAACTAATTTCCATTTTCCGCAGTCTACTTTATTAATGTTAGTGAGTGCATTTGCAGGTAAAGAAAATATTTTACATTCCTATCAGGAAGCTATAGCAAATAAATATAGATTTTTTAGTTATGGTGATGCAATGTTTATTAAAAACAGAAAAAATTCTTAAGATTTACTAGGCCGATAATGAATTTCATCGATCATTTAAATAAAACCATTCAGGCTAACAATTCTTTGCTATGCATTGGGTTAGATCCATTGGTAAATAGATTTCCTGAATCAATAAAACAACAAAGCAACTCCATTTTTGCATTTAATAAAGCGATTATAGATGCTACTTTTAATCATGTTTGTGCTTATAAACCTCAAATTGCTCATTATAATGCAATTGGAGCAGAAGATCAGTTAGAACAAACTATAGATTATATTCAAAAAAAATACAATATACCTGTAATATTAGATTCCAAGCGTGGCGATATTGGCAGTACAGCAGCTCAGTATGCTACAGAAGCCTTTGTTAGATATCATGCTGATGCCGTTACTGTAAACCCTTATATGGGTAGTGATTGTATTAATGAATTCACTAAATATCAACACAAAGGAGTAATTATTCTTTGTCGCACATCTAATCCTAATGCTGGAGAAATTCAAGATTTACCTACTGGAAATAATACCACAGTATATGAAAATGTTGCACGGCTATGTATTAAGGATTGGAATGCTAACAATAATATTCTAATGGTTATAGGTTCAACTAATCCAGAGCAATTACAAAAAATACGAGCATTAACTGATGAGATGATATTTTTATTGCCTGGGGTAGGGGCTCAAGGTGCTGATATCGAACAATGTGTTAGTAAAGGATTAAATTCCAAAAAATCAGGAATTATCATCAATGCTTCTAGATCAATTATTTATGCTAGTGAAGCAGACGATTTTGCTGTTGCTGCACAGCAAGCTGCAATTACATTACAAAATGCTATAAATAATTATAGGTGATATTAACCAGGTGAAGCAATAATATCATCTAATGCCGAGACTATTGCTTTTTTATCATGTATGCCAGAATTGTTGTCATCAGCTAGGGGATATATTTTAACTTGACAGTCAATGTTTAATGGTTGCTCTCTTTCACTTGGCCAAAGGATTATATCTGGGTAAACGCTAGACATATCACGCATCCATTTTAATTGTCCACTTAAAGATAAATTAACCACAGCAGATTGTTCTTTTTTAATATTTCCTATAAATATTTTTTTTGCTTTGCTAGTAATAATTGCATTTGCTATTTCTGGTAATAACAAAGGTGGCATTATACTAGACATAAAACTTCCAGGGCCAAGTATAATAATATCAGATTTATTTATAGCAATTATAGCTTCTTTTGTAGGTTTAATTGTGGGCGTAATTAGTAAAGATTCTGGTAATTGAGTTAGTGAATCGATAAAAGTCTCACCTATTACTTTATTACCTGCAATAATAGCTCCTAGTTTAGCTGGTTCTTCTGACATAGGAATAATTTTTATTTTAATATTTAACATGTTACGAATTAATTGTACAGCATTAAGAGGTCGAACACACATTTGATCCACTGCCATTAGAATGATGTTACCTAAACTATGTCCATTTAGTTCGCCTTTGCTTTTTATCCTATGCTCAAATATCATTCTAGCTAAATCAGGACTATCTTCACATATTTGATTTATACAATTGCGGATATCCCCCCAAGCGATACATCCATTAGCTAATCTTAACCGTCCTGTTGATCCGCCATCATCAGTTGTAGCAACAATACCTGTTAAGCGGTCTTCTAAAAAGCTTAAGCTAGATAATACTTTTCCTAAACCGGTGCCACCACCTATAGACGTTATATAACTACAGCTAGATAAATGTTTCATTTTATCCTTA
>CAKNAD010000216.1 GCA_929200515.1 Candidatus Gorgonimonas leptogorgiae
TGTGTGACATCGCTGGTAAAAGCTTAGGTTTTGTGGTTTCATTAATAATAAAATTAGCAGCATCTATATAATCTGCAATAGAATTATTATTACATATTGGCAAGGTTAATACTTTATTCTGAAAATCAAACCATGATCTTGAGTTTTTAACTAAATTAATTACTATGGGTTCGGAACTATTGTTATTAATATGTTGCGATATTGCTGTTGTTATTGATTGTAAATCATTTGTAGATTGATTATACGTGGTTATTGTAGCTATTAATTTATCTTCAGAAATAAAAAGTGAGGCTAAATATAATTCTTTTTTTATTGTCTGTTGCCACATGTTTTTTGGTGAAGTTATTAAAGCATCTGCAACTCTAAATAAATCATCTACACATAATTGTACAGAATGTTTATTTTTTGTTAATTCTTGTGATAATACAAAAAAATATGTAGCTATATAATTATTTAATTCTGTGTTGAATGATCGTCGTTGCAGTAATTGATAATAATCACTTCTTGAAAATTTTTTTAGTTTTACTTTAGTGCAACGATTTTTAAATGCATTAGATAGCTCTTGTCTGCCATTTACTTCTGTTGCTGAATTTATAGTTGCAAACAGTTTAAAGTTAGCATGAGAATCTCCTGTTAAGGCATTATTAAGAATTCCTTCTAATAACTCGGATGGTAATATATTTAACTCACTTATTATTATAACTTTGCCGTTATTTTTAGCATCATTAATACAATTTACAAGTTGATCTATATTATTCAGGTTGGCATTAATATGAATAAACTGTAAATCATATTGTTGTGTTTGCAGCCAAAGTAATAGTACTCGAGATAAAATACAATCTTTGCCGTATCCTGCCGGGCCTTCTACTATCATGCCTTTACGAGCATTAGATTCTAAAAATAGCCAATAGTCTCTAACTAAATTAATCATTGGTTTAATAAAAAGATCTATATCATTATTTGCTAATCTGAGTTTAGTTAGGAAACTATTAAAGGCTAGTTCTTGTGGTGCCATAATGGAATCATCTAATTGATAGTTTGCATTATGCCAGTCTTGCAGTGCTTGTAATTTGTTAATGTTTTTTTCATTAGTTAAATTTCGAGCAAGAGTATCAAAACACGACTGCCATACTAAAGAGTTTATTTGAGCTAATGTGATATTATTGTTGCTATTAAATTTAACAGTTGTGTTTAATCTAATTAAAATGCTATGTAAATCTCGAGCCGATAGGCTGTTATCGTAGAATTTATTATAGTAAGAATATAATAACAAAATTTGCTTTATACATTGCTGTTGTAAGCTTTGTTCCCAATTTATTGGTAAATTTGGTTTAATAATTAATTCGGTTAATTGCTGTTGGTTCATAGCATCAAAATGTATGCATAGCACTTTTGAATTTAAGCTACTATCCATATTTCTACCGCTATAACTATTAAAGTTGCCAGTTAAAATCACACGATGCTTTGCAGTTAAATTATATTTACTGCCTTGAAAATCAATAGTCGGTTGAGTTAGAGTGACCCCAGCTAATGGAGCTAATACACCTTCTGGTGCTAAATTAGCTTCATCTATAATTAATAATGGCGGATTTTCATTTTTAGCCCATGCTAATATTGGTCCATCAATAAATTCAAGATGGCTATCGTTTGCTTTAGTAACTAATTTGTAAGCGCCAAAAATATCTTCTACCGAGGTTTTAGGGCCTATATTTAATGTGATAGCAGCTTCACTATTTGCATAAATTTGTTTTAAGCTTTTAGCAATGGTTTGCGCCATAAAGCTTTTTCCTGATCCAGAATCGCCTTTAAAAAATAAAATAGGATGAGTAATTATTAACTCAATAAGGTGTTTTAATTTTTGTTGTTGTACTAAATTAATTGGCTTTACGCTAGTATTATTTTCAGCTTCTAGCTTATCTGCATTTATTAATTCTTCAGTATATTCAAAATGTTGCTGCCAATATTGTTGTTGTTTTTTTGCTACACTTTGAATTAAATAATTAACTATTAAGTTAATACAAGTATCTTTTGTATTCTCAATATCGTCGAAGCTTTCAGGAATTAATTGCGGATAATCATTTATAGGGCAACAAGCAAGCAATTGCCAAAAATCATCTGTTATATTTGCCGTTGTTGCCTGTGGATTTGTTGCTAACCACTGAGCTAGCTGTTGTTTATTTGCCATAGTTGGTAGGCTATTACAGTAATCAGCTATTGCTATTGTTATATAAGCATAAATTTCAGCATCTTCTTTATATGCTTCAGCAATTAAGATATTAAGAGCTTGTTGATAATGCTTCATAGTTACTTGTTTGGCATTATCTTTTATTAGTTCTAAGCGAACATGTTTTTCAATGATTTTACTAAAATTACTATCATGCCATGGGATCTTATTAGGATATTTTTTATTTATAGATTCTGGTAGTTGTGTTAATTTAGTAAATAAACTGTCGTATTTAGAAGTAGGATTATCTAAATGCAATATATTATGTTTTAATTGTTTCCACAATGCTGTTGTTACCGTAAATGTATTTGGTACTGCGATAATTAATTCTAAATTAGGTAATAATATTTTATTACCATTAATAAAAATATATGGTTTATTAGTTAATAGACCTTCTAAATTTTTGCACAAGTTTATATTTTTTTCTAGTCCATATAATAAAATACGTTTTTCAGCAATTGCAACTTGTAATAATTCACTAGATTTTATATTAAACTTTAAATTTTTTTGGCTAGACATCTCTAATAGTTGCCAAAGATCATCCCAATTAGTTTGTGAGGTTATTTGATAAGATAAATCGTAATTAGGTTTTAATTCTTCGAGCATATGCTCTTGATTGCCATAACTTATTAATTGAACTTTGTTATTGAGTAGTAATTTTTTATTTTCTTCTAACTTAATAATTTTATAGCTATTAGGGGTTTGCTTTAATAAAGAAATTAATTTTAACCATTGGCAAGCTGTTAACTTTTCTGTTATAACAATATATTCAGCAGTGCCTGTTAATTCTAGTAATCTATTAATTTTTTTTATTCCGCTATCAGTATATTGTATATTAGAAAACAAGTGTTCAATATTAAAACTATTTAAGCAAATATAATTGGTCAATTTAGTTAAGTTTATAGTGTTAGGATTAGTTAAGAGCTGTTGTTTTAATTCAATAAATTGTTGTTCTTTAATATTATAATAAACAAAATTTATATTTGCTGGTAATTCGATTTCTTCACAATTTGTTGTAAATTTATTATAACGTATTAATTGGACGATGCTTTCTTTAAACTTAGTATCATCCCAAGGAGCATTTTGTAAAATTATGGTATAATTCTCTTTAGCTTCAATAAGCTTACTTTGCTGAAAAAATAATTTGCCTTTTTCATCTAATGCTATAGAGCCAAATAATAATTCTTCCCAGCTTTGGTTAACCATAAAGTCAATGATTACACTATTAGAGCTATTTTCAGGTATTTCACTAGTATTAGTTATATTGGTTGCTAACAGTTCTTCGTTATCGATAATAGTGCTATTAAAATCTTCTTGTTTTATTAAATCATGGGCATAAATAAATTTACTAAGCTGTTGTAATCTACGCCAACAGTCTGATCCTGGTGTATTTCTATTTTTTTTAAAGAGCATATTATTGGTAATTATCACGGCTATACGAATATTATCACTTAGCGGTTTACCTTCGTATTTAGGTGATTTATCTAGTAATTCATTTAATGAACTAATTTCACTTGTTGTCATTGCTGATAAATCTATTACTAGAGTAAAAGGAGCAGAATCAAGTAAGTCACCATTAACAATATTTACACCAGTTTCAGCATTATAACTGATTTTTCTTATAATATTATTTGTATTTAGGTCTTCAGGAGATTTAATTACTGCAAGTTTATCTTCAGGGTAAACGATTTGATAATGAGCTATTATTGCTTGTTTTTTTTTATCATCATCAACTACATAAACTGCTTGTCTGTTATAAAAACAAGCAAGTTTGTTAGTATCATCTTGTTTGTTAATAAGTTGTTCTGTATTACAATCATCTTGCAATTGTAAATCTATATGCTTTGTTGAGTTTTCAGCTAATGAATTTGTTGTTGCTATGCTTGCAGAAGTATCATTTAGATAGCTATTTATAGTTGCATTTTCATTGATGTTTTTAATCATTTAAAGAAACCGTTTTATCCATTTATTAATCCATATAGTAAGTAGACTTAACCAAGGAAATAAAGTTTCTTTAATAAAGATTTTATGTATTTGTAGGGTTAAATATAGTTTGCAACTTCAATTATATAAGGTTATTATGTGTTAACACAATCAGGTGCCTTATAGTATAATATTTGTATCAATAACTTATAATAACAATAAATGAATAATATAACATATGCTAATAGTCAAGCAGTAATAACAGACTTAAACTTAATTACATTTAACAGCAATACAACAAAGAGCACAACAGCCTGTTGTGATAGCACTAGTATTGAAAATTTTAATGAGGTATCGCAACTACCTTTTACTATAGATGAATATAAAATCATCATGTTACTAAAAAATGGTACTAGTATAAACCAATTAACTTTTAAACAGTTAATATTGCTATCTAAATTATATAGTTTTTCAAAGACAGATTTAATCGAATTACAAGATAATCTTCAGTTTATTAAGTACTTACTTGATTCAAAAATAATAAAGTTTTTTATCTTTCATGAGGTTGCTGAACAAAATATTCAAGTTGCAAAAATGGCTGTTTTAGCCGGAGAATATGATTTTATACAATATATTCCTCCAGAACATCAAACAACAGAAATTTATAATAAATTTATTGAATGTTGTAATAACTATGTACATTATATGCCTTATTTAGCTAATAATTTACAAACTACAAAAATATGGGAT
>CAKNAD010000217.1 GCA_929200515.1 Candidatus Gorgonimonas leptogorgiae
ATGCAATACAATTTTTAATGTAAGTTATGCTGTAGATCCACAATTTGAAGATAACACCCCACTAATTTCAAACCCTAATTATAAATTTCCAAATGACGACTTCACCTCAATAATTACAAGTATTAAAAATAATGACCTAGCAGAAATAAGAAGATTAATGGAACAAACTAATTTTAACTTGAATTTACGAAATAAAAATGGTACTACAATATTATTAATGTATGCCATATTTTATGGAAATACATACGTAATAAAAGAATTAGTAAAAGTAAATAACTTTAATGCTTATTATACGAGATAAATATGAAATGCTATTCATGGATGCTATACTTTCTAGAAAAACACAGATGATTGAACAATTTAAAAAATTTGCTAGTCTTAATGCTAACTTACAAAATAAGGCTGGCATAACAGCATTAATGTTTGCTGATGGTAATGGAAATATAGAAGCAATCAAAGAATTAGCAAAAACACCTAAAATTAATCTTAATTTGAAAAATCATGATGGTAAAACGGCATTGGAAATTGTAGCAGAACAAGGAAAAATAGCAGTAGTTAAAGAATTAGAAAAGCTTCCTAGTATTATTATCCATATCCTATCTAACAATGATACAGCCTGAAGAGCTTTAACGTATAATCCAGAGTATACAAACAATCTAAGAACAATAGCTTTATCTTTAGCAATAGATAAAGCAACTCAAAAATGCCTAAAAAAAGTTTTTAAACTTTAATAAATTAACCGCTAGCTAGTTAAATTTTTATTTGATTTTACAAATTATTTTTATTATAATTCATATCGTAAATAAATAGTAAACATCTTTCAATGTTAATTAAATTTAATTAACATTATAATAATAAATTTAAAAAAAACAAGGCTTTTTATGTTGTATTTTTTACCCACCTCTAAAAACTTAATTACTAGTGTTTGCCTATCTGTATTATTACTATGCAATACAATTTTTAATGTAAGTTATGCTGTAGATCCACAATTTGAAGATAACCCCCCACTAATTTCAAACCCTAATTATAAATTTCCAAATGACGACTTTACCTCACTAATTACAACTATTAAAAATAATAATCTAGCAGAAATAATACAACTTTCTAAACAACCTGGTTTTAATGTAAATGCACAGGATAAAGATGGTATTACAGCATTAATATTTGCTAGTTTTTTGGAAAACGTAGATGCAATTACACAATTATTAAAAGTGCCTGGTATTAATGCAAATTTGCAAACTAACAAGGGCGTTACCGCATTAATGGGTGCTCTATATGATGGAAATATAGATATAATCAAAGCATTAACAGATATTCCTAACATTGATGTTAATTTGCAAGATAATCATGGTGAAACGGCATTAATAATTGCTGCATATTATGGAAACGTAGATGCAATAAAAGAATTAATAAAACTACCTAATATTGACATAAATCTTCAAAATGATAGCGGCTCAACAGCATTAATGATTGCTGCTAATAAAGGACATACAGATGTAATCAAAGAATTAGCAAAATTTCCTACTATAAATGCAAATATACAAAATCAGTATAGCATGACCGCATTAATAGGTGCTACAGTTAATGAAAATGTAGATGCAATCAAAGAATTAGCAAATGTTCCTAATATTAATACTAATTTACAAACTAAATACGGCCTTACAGCATTAATGATCGCTGCAATTAAGGGGAATATACATGCAATCAAAGAATTAGCAAAATTTAAAGGAATTAATCCATACATAGAGTCTGTCTCAGGCAATACAGCTTTAGATTACGCAATAGATGAAGCTACTCGCCAATGCCTAAAACAGGTTTTTAATCTTTAATAATTTACCTGCTTGCTAGTTAACACCTACATTGATTTTATAAATTATTTCCGCTAGAATGCACCGCTTTAATGAATAAACGTTTCTACGGTTAATTTAATTGATAATTTAATTTTCAAAATATATTTTTATACAAGGATGTATAATGTTTCATTTTTTCCACACCTAAACGCTTAATTACTAGCGTTTGCCTATCTACATTATATTTATGCGCTACCGTTTTCAATCTAAGTTATGCAGACAATCTAACAGCTAAGAATGACCCCCTTTTTCTTTAGCTCTGAAAATTTGCATTTGCATCTTCCACGTGTATATATAATAGCTAACTCAAGTTACTCACTTAAAATAATTTACTAAAAGTATAAACTGAACTATTAAAAAATATAAATGTCTATCTTATAGTTGATACCCTCTTTGCTTTTACAAATCTCAAAGTTAATTAATATAATTTTTTTAAAAGGTTTTTATGTCGTGTTTTTTTACTAATTCTAAAAATTTAATTACTAGTGCCTCTATATATGTATTCTTACTATATGCTACCATGTTTAATCTAAGCTATGCTGGTAATTTAATATCTAAGAGTGATGGCTCTGTAATTTATACTTTTATGGATATTGTAAGCACCTATAAAGAAAATGGTAAGCATTTTCTAATTAGTGGATTTGAAGCTAATAAAAAAAAATATATTGTATTTGGTCCGAAATATAACTATTATATCTGTCCTGTTGAAAGCATTACAGAATATGCTCCTTTAGGTGGAGTAGCTTATTCAACGCCACTTTTAAAGGCAATGCTTGATACTTTTAAAAAAATATTTTTAGGTTTGAGTGAAATAAACAAGAAAAGGGTAGTTGAGTTTCTTAAGCCAGGAAAGAACCTGGTTGGTGAATATAGTGATGGAATGCATATAATCTCGCTGAAAGAAAAAGAACTACCAACAATAAAATTTTCCGAGATTACATCAAATACCTCAAATTATAATAAGGAAGCTTGTGAATTTGATAACTCTAATTCCATTCTTGAGAAAACAAATGAACTAGATTTACCAGTAGTTTCATCCGAAAAATTTCCGTATTCTGAGTTGGATAACAAAAATAAAGCTACCTCAGCAAGTACTGATTTTGAAGATTATGTTGATCATGTTTTTACAGGTGAACAATGGGTTGATTCAAGTAAGCATAAAATGCACTGGTATGTTTTATTAAGAGAATTAAGAGAAGAAATAGTAACAGGTGTTAATAGGAAAGCTATTATTGATGAATACGAAATAAAAAAACTTGTAGAGAAAAAAGATAAGTTTTTGCATATGTCTGATGATGTCAAAATTGATTTAACTAATAAGCTTATTGATTTTAGTAACGAACTGAAAAAGAGAAATTTTAATCCTGAGTGCTTTAATTATCCTGAAAAAGGAGACTTCCAGGAAGGTATAGATAATATGTATAACAAGACGATCATTCATCCAGAAAAATATGATGAGAAAGGGACAGTTATTTTCTTTAATGGCTTGTCAGGCATGGGAAAAGACACGGTCGCTGAAGCAATGGAGACTTTGGATGAGCGGTTTATAAGATTAAGTCAAGATCAATTCCTCGATCTTGAGAATAACGACGAAAAGAACCGTTTGCGGAATGCTAAAGAGCTATGTCTGTCTTATGCCCTTAAAGAAGTCGAGAAAGGTTTTATTCCTGTTATTTGTCGTAATAATCAAACGAAAGCAGAATTCTGGAATTTTAAGCGCAAATTTGAAGGTCTCGCGGATTGCTTGCTTATAACAGCATCCGAGCTGTGGAGTGATAAATCAGAAGCGTTTTCGAATATCTGTCGGCAATCAATTGCTGACCGCCCGCATCATATTTTAAGTCTACTAGAAGAAGAAAAAATAAACGCAATACACGCCAGTCAAATAAGAAAGCTCGGTCAAAATCCACCCGATTATGCTTTTGATTCTGTTTTGTACGTTGACTTTCTAAATGAAAACATGGAGCGTAAAGCGCCTCAAGCAATAGCAAGTCAAATATTAACTTATGCACTCGATAAGGCACAATGGAAAAAACCAGAAAATAAAAAAGATATTGTATATATGTATTTACCAACCAATCAGGAATTTATATCTGCTGTTGACTCAGAAATAGCTACCCAAAACGATAAGAGTGGCTCAAAACTCGTTGGCTATAAGCATCATGTAACATTGATGCACATGTCAGACTTAGATCGTTCCAATTCCAGAAACAAATGGTTTTCTATAAAAAACCATATAAATCAAGGTGAATTAACCGTTCGTTCTGATCGCTATTTGACAAATAAACAAGGAGAAACGGTACTGCTATGTAATGTAATAGATAAAGATGAAAATGATGTATCAGATCAATATGTTTATTCAGGTGAGCCTCATATCACATGGTCTTTAAAGCAATGGCGAAAACCGGTGGAAAGCCTGAAGATTATAAAAGACTTTAAAGAGGGTAAAGGCGATTTTAAAGAAGTGCAATTCAAGGATTCTATTGAATTTTCAGCCGATATTGCGACTGAAGAAAAGCGAGTGTATTCAAAAGTTAGAACTAAGTGAAAATAAGAAGGCTTATAATCATAATAAAGGCAAGAAAGGTCATTGATCTAACTCTGTCTGGGGTCTTTGAAATAAAATGTCTCTTAGTTGATGTTCGAGCAAATTTCTCAAACATCTATCTTCAAAATTAATCTATGTTTTCAATACCAAGCGATTTTCAAGGTAGGCATCAAGCCGAATATCCTCGCCCTCTATTCCAATCCCTGACTCCTTCACACCACCAAAGGGAATATTGGCGTGAGAAATCATGCCGTCATTGATGCCAATAATGCCTGCCTTTAATTGTTCAGATACACCAAATAGTCGGTTTACGTTTTGAGTAAAATAGTAAGAGGCACTTTAAAGTATAAGCCAGAGCATAGTAATAATTAACAAACAATCCAAAAACAGTAGCTTTATCTTTAGCAAAAGATAAAGCTACTAGCCAATGCCTAAAGCAAGTTTTTAATCTTTGATAATTAACTTACTTCCTAGTTAAT
>CAKNAD010000218.1 GCA_929200515.1 Candidatus Gorgonimonas leptogorgiae
TTAACAAATGATGCTGGTGGCAGATTTGCTATTGATAGTACAACTGGTGAAATTACTGTAGCAGACGGTAGTTTATTAGATTTTGAAACAATGGATTCTCATACAATTACGGTGCAAGCTTCAGATGGTGATGTAACTAGTAGTAAAGATTATACTATTAAGTTGAATAATGTTGATATAGAAGGAACTGCTGCTGATGATAATCTAGCGGGCACGGCTGATAGTGATTTTATACAAGGCATGGCGGCTAATGATACTTTAGATGGCGGTGCTGGTGATGATGTGCTTTCAGGTGGTGCTGGAAATGATATTCTAACAGGTGGTGATGGTGGCGATCATTTTATTTGGCAAGCTGGAGATTTAGGCACATTAGCTACACCTGCTGAAGACACTGTTACCGACTTTCAAACTGGGGCGAATGGTGATGTATTAGAATTAGAAGGTATTTTGCAAGATACCGACAGCCATAGTCTAGATGAATACTTAAGTTTGAATTTTGCAGATGGCAATACAACGATAGATATTAGCCCTTTTGCAGGAGGCGATGTTACTCAAAAAATCACACTGCAAGGAGTAGATTTATCAGGCTATGGTGGCGCTGTTACTAATGCTGAAATTATTGATAATTTGTTAAATGATGGTAATTTAGACGTTCATTAATTAGATAAAAACTGGTAGTGTTATCGCACTACCAGTTTTCATTTTTATTATTTTCAACTGCCACGTGTATATGTAATTAACTTCCCATGTTTGAGATGAAAAGCTAAAAAAATTTTAACTATACACTTTCAAGTAGAAGGTGTATAACCTGCGAAACACTACCTTGGATAAAAACTTACAATCACTTGCTAAAAACTCGAATTTTCATATACGTTAGTATAATTAACAAAGTGTGCATTATAGTTTTATATGAGTGTATATTCATTTGTTATAGTTTAATATAGTGTTACAATAAAGTAATAACAATTATAAAGGAAACAATATCGATGAATAATGCATCTCTTAATTTATTGCCTGTAGGAAATAATGAATACATATTACATGACACACCAACCAACATACAAAGTGGTTCGCAAAATAGTATTAGAACAAATCCTTCTTTGTGTGAAAATATTAAAAAAAAAATATTTAACTGGAAAACACCTGTGTTTATGGTTTTATCTGTAATACCTTGTTGTATTCCTTATTTTGTTGTTGCTAAAACTACAGAGGTTAAATCTTTTCTAAATATGAATATAGATAAGGCCGTCACGATATCTGGCGAAATATATCAATGTTATGAAAAAGACCCAAAACAAATAATAACAGTATATTCAGATGCATATTGGTATACCGGGGTGATGTTATTTTTGGTTACAGGTCTATTTATTTGTTATATATTACAAGATATACCGCCTAAAAGAAAAAATACAAATCAGCAACCAATTCCTTTGCAATCCTTAAATCTAGAGTCGGCTGATAATGAAAATCAAGCTGTTTTTGTATAAAGACTTTCAATTACATATCCTGTAAAAATAATTATAAAGTAAAATAATATCAATGAATAATATATCATCTAATTTATTGCCTGTAAGCAATAATGAGAACACAGCAATCGTCATTCCAGGCGGATCACAAAGTACTATTGAGACAAATTCTCATTGGTGTATAAAAGTTATAAAAAAAATAGGCAACACAGTTGTGGGTGCAACTTTACTGGGTGCAAGCTTTGCACTTCCTTATTGGGGGGTTGCTAAAATGGTTTCAGCTAAAAATTTTATAAAAGGAGAGGCTGCTATTATGAATACGACATCTGGTAAAGAGCTCCCGTGTTATAAACCAGATGCAATAAAAGCAATCGAGGCATATCAAGATGGATTATTAATTGCTGGGATTCTGTTAGGTTGTGTATTAGGTATGTTTATAAACTATATACTGCAAGACAAACTTGTTAAAAGAGAAAATACAGATCAAATAATTCCTTTACAAGAGATAAATACAGAGTCAACTAATGATGAATATCTTGCTTTGCCAACTACCACAAGTGTATAATTAATTAGAAAAGCAATACAATATAAAAAATTAAATAAATTTACTGAAATTTTATTGGTATAATTTGTGCTATAAATTCTTTATCACAAAGTTTTTGTATTTTTTCAAGCATTATCATAGCAAGTACAGACGTACAACTAAAAGCCTTGCCTGTTAGTCTATCTTGCCAATTTTTGTATAGTGAGTTTTTATCTAATTTATCCGCTTCTTTCAATAATGCATAGGCATATAGCCTCATGCTGAAAGGAGAGCGATATTCATCACCAAAAAATCCATTTGAAGAATATTTTACAAATACATACGCAATACATATGATGCCTTGTATAATTGTATTTTGTTTTTCTAATTTAAATGTTTTTTTAATATAAGTTAAGTGTTCAGTTGTTATACCGCTAATTACTTCATCTTGGTCGAACGCAATATATTTTTTTAATAAATCATATAATTTATCATCATCTGATGTTTGTATAAATAAATTATTTCTTGGTATTGAATTAGTCAAGGCTTTAGTTAATGGTTCATTGTATTCATTTAAGGATAAATTATTAATAAATTTGGAAAACATCTGTCTATTGCTTATATAATTATAAAAATTTTCTTGGAAAATAGACAATTTAAATAGCTCTATTAATGAATATTGAGAAATGGCTAAATTATTTCCCTGTGTATCAAACAAGAAAAACTCTTTCCAATTAATAAAAGAATATTTATTAGTTTTATCAAGAAATTTTTCTAAACTATTATGGGATAATAACATAATCAATTCTTTGTTTATAATAATATAATTAGCTGCATCTTTTTTAGGTTCTTCTTGCCAAAGAGGTTTTTTTTCAAAATCTCCAAATAAAGTAGTAAATTCTGGATTTTGAAAAAGATTTTGTACCCATTCTAACGATAAATAGCTTTCATATAATTTTTTTGCATTGGTGGATATAGTTAAATCAGTACTATTAATTCCTGCAAAAATTAATAGAATTATTTGGGGGTTTTGAATTCTAAAATAGCTAGAATCTTGTTTAGGATTTTTAATTGCAACATTTAATTTTTTTTGTAAAATTTTTAAAAAAATATTAAGATTTTTATTTTCTAATAAAAAATTTTTGAAGGTTTCGTGATATATTATTTTAGATAAACATGCCTTAATAAATTCATCTGCAATAAAATTGTAGTGTTCTATATAATAAGTTAAATTGTTGCTTTGTAAAATGTTGAATAATCTAAAGATTATAATATTATTATTTCTACAATGCTTAGTTATTATAGTTAATATATCACTAACTGCCTGCAACCTTTGATCTTTCGGTAAAAAATTTAGTGCATAATCTAATAAGCTTGTATTTGTAGAGTCGTCAGTTCCTATACAAAAAGTTTCAATATTTTCATTATAATAATCAAATATATTTTTTTTAGCATATTTTAATAGTGATAATACAAGTTTAAATTTTAAATGTTCTTCTTGTGTAACAATTAATTGAATTTTTTTAGTTTGATTTATTAAATCATTTACAATGTCTTTGGTTACTTCAGCGCCTTGAGCTAATAACATTTCAAGACATTCATATTTTTTATTAGTAATTGCTAAATTTAATATTGTTCCGCAAGTGTTAATGTTATTAGTAGCTAATAAAGATTTAATGTTTGTTGGTAATCTACTAGTGTCATAATTAAAGTTAGGCGTAAAATATTCACTATTTAATAGATACTTAAATGCTGACTTATAGTTTTTATCTAGTAAAGCATAAAGTAATACTCCGTTATCAAACAAGTTAGTATAAATATCACTTGTTATTTCATTAAGATCAATGGTGATTTTCTTGTAAAGAACAGTATTACTAATAAAGCAATTTATTTCGATTGAATTTTCTGTAAAGTTTTTTGCTCTAGTAAATATACAGATGTTTTTATTTTGTGTTAGCAAACCAACTTCAGGGTTATTTAATCCTGCTTCTATGATATTACCGTCATTCAAAGCATCATAGGATGTGTCATAACTCTCAATATCTTGTATAGTAGATCCTGATTTTGGCTGCCATGTTAAAGTTGGATTTTGAAAGTAGTATGTATTTACTTTATGAGTTTTTCCTTCAATAAGATGTTTTTCTATTAGCATTATTAGTGTAGTTAATAGTTTATCTTTTTTTTCATGCGGTATATCTTTGCTTAATATATCATAAATCTTGTGTGATAAACCTTCTATATTATTATTCTGTTGCTTTAATTTCAAAGGTGAAATTAATTCAACGTAGCCTGCAAAAATAAATTTATGGGTTGTTCCATCCCATCGTTCGATAAATAATTCTCTATACTCTGGCTTTGCTAGTTTATGCAGTTGTAAAAATGCTTGCATACATTCTAAACTACTTTTTTTACTTGGTGCGTTTTTTTGTAATTGTTGTATTAATTGACTAACTAATGCAATATCTTGCTTATTAAACCATCTTTCTAATGCTAATGGAGTATTATTAATTATTTTTCTTATATCTAAGGAGTGATCAGATAATTCTAAACTACCTTGATTTGCAGTGTATTTAAAATTAGTTTTTGTATTTGTAGCATCGTTTTGTGAAGAAGTTGATGAAGTAAATAAACCTTTTAAACGTTCCATAAAAAATCCGTTGATCTGTTTTATTAAAGTAAGATTTCTTAGACTTTTCTTTTGTTTTAAAAGTTCCGAGTTTTTAGATAATTATACCAGTGGTAGGAGTTATTGATTAGTTGTAATATAAAGAAGTATGGTTTTATACATGTGGCAGTTGGAAATGCGGGTTTTCAGCAAGTGATTATAAGCTTTTAGCCAAGGCAGTGTTTTGCAGATTTAGTGTCGACTAAATCAAGAAATACTA
>CAKNAD010000219.1 GCA_929200515.1 Candidatus Gorgonimonas leptogorgiae
ATGCTAACCAATCAATTGAATTAACAAGCAGTGCTTTTAGGCTTAAAGACGGTTTACTGTACACGTGGCATTTTCAAATGCTACGTGTATAATTACGACTTCCGATGGCTTTAAATCTGGCAACCATAAATACACTAAAAAGTATTCTAAGAAAGTTGCTAAATATAGCCGTATTCTTGCTAAAAAGAAGAAAGGCAGTTGTAACAAAAATAGAGCAAGATTAAACCTTGCAAAAATACATGCTAAAGTAGCGGATTGTCGAAAAGACTTTACGCACAAGTTAAGCTCACGACTAGTCAACGAAAACCAAGTGATTAGTTGTGAGACCCTACAAGTTAGAAATATGGTTAAAAACCGTAAACTATCTAAGGCGATATCAGATTGTAATTGGGGGGAATTAATCCGCCAATTAGAATACAAGTGCGACTGGTATGGTCGTGATTTTGTTAAGATAGATAGATTTTTCCCATCTTCTAAGACATGCAATAACTGCGGAGCAGTAAAAGATACTTTGCCTTTACATATCCGTAAATGGCATTGCAGCTCTTGTAATTCTTTACTAGATAGAGACTTAAATGCTTCTATCAATATAAAAGTCGCTGGGCAAGCGATCATAGCCTTTGGAGCGTAAATAAGACTTAATCCTCGTGGTTAAGCACTTCGCTATGAATTAGGAAGCCCCCTCCTTTAGGGAGGGGAACATGTCACAAAAATACACTTGCAAGCTAAAAGTGTATAATTACTATGGCACTCAAAGTGCTTCGATAATAACTCAGCAAAGACATAAAATTAGGTATTATTTGCTTCATCAATAGTAAGTAAATTCATAGTAACTGCGTGTAGTTCTCCTGTTTTAATTAAGTTATCGAGGCAGTTATATACTAACTGTTGTCTTTTAACAGCTCGTAACCCAACAAAAATATTACTAATTATTTTAATGCTGAAGTCACAACCTTCACCAGTTATGTTAATTGTTGCATCATTAAATTTTTGCAACAGCAATTGCTTTACTTTTTCAGGTAACATAATAATATTAAATCTCTATTGATAATACTTTAAAGTTGATGGGTTTTTTACTAAATAATTTTTTTAAATAAATTAACTCAATTGCTTTAAGCGTAATTCTTTAGGTAGCATAAAATTGATATTTTCTTTCTCTGCTTCTAGCTCTTCTACTGAGCATTTATACCAGCTTTTAAGTTTTTGTAGTATTTGCTGTACTAATTGCTCTGGTGCAGATGCTCCTGCTGTAATCCCTATGATGCTAGTATTTTCCAGCCATGATTTATTTATTTCGGTTTCGTTGTCTATTTGATATGCTTTAGTACCGCATCTTATAGCCAATTCTTTTAGCCGAGTTGAATTTGAACTGTTTGCTGAACCTACAACAAGCAATAAATCTACCTCTTTAGCTAGACGCTTTACTGCATCTTGCCTATTTTGCGTTGCATAGCAGATATCATCTTTTTTAGGTGTGTGGATATCTTGATATTTAGAGCGTAATATTTCAACTATTTCTTTGGTATCATCCACCGATAAAGTAGTTTGGGTAACATATGCTAGCTTAGTATTTGAGGGGATATTAAGATTAAAAGCATCTTCCTTGGTTTCAATCAAGTGCATATTTTTGCCTGTTTGTTTTTTATATTGACCTAAAGTACCAATAACTTCAGGATGACCGCTATGGCCAATTAATATGCATTCCATATTTAATTTAGTAAATTTTACTACTTCCATATGTACTTTTTTTACTAATGGACAAGATGCGTCAAATACCGTAAGTTGTCGTTTTTCTGCTTCTTCTTCTACTTCTGGTGAAACTCCATGTGCACTAAAAATAACTATTGAATTATCAGGTACTTCATGCAGTTCATCGACAAAAATAACACCACGATTTTTTAAATTATTTACTACTGTAATATTATGAACTACCTCGTGGCGTACATAAATAGTAGTATTGAAAGTTTCTAAAGCTAACTCAACAATATTGATTGCTCTTTCAACTCCTGCACAAAAACCTCGAGGGTTTGCTAGTTTTATTGTTAATGACATAATTATTTCGATACCTTACATTATAAAAAGTTATTTATAATCAGTTATATTCTTAGCTGGAATTCTATAATTAGTTACTGATATTATTTCAAACTCAAAAAAAATATCTTTTCCTGCTAATGGGTGATTAAAATCTACAGTTATATTTGCACCATCATTTTTTACTATTACCGCAGGAATAGGGTTATTATTAGCATCGGTAAACTCTACTACTGTACCTACTGTTAGGTTTTCTTTAAAAGAAAATTTAGCTATTGGTAATACATGAATATTCTTAGGGTTGATGTTACCAAATGCTTGTTCTTTAGTTTTTAAAACTTTTTTTTTGTCTTTAGGCTTGCATCCTAGTAATTCCATTTCAAAGTTTTTAGGTAGGTTGTTATCACCAATAATTAAATCTGCTGGTTGTTTATTAAAAGTTTCATCGATAACTTCTCCTGTTTTCAGAGATAGTCTAAAATGCATCTTTACCTTGCTACCTTCTTCTATTGTTTCTTTCATGTTTTGAATCCCTGCTTTATATACGCCTTCAGGTAAAAGGTATATATAGCTTATTTAGTTAAATTATTTTTTTGAAAATATAAATTTATTATTAAGATAACAGCACCTAAGCTTATAAAAGTATCCGCTATGTTAAAAGCAGGGAAATACCAATTGTTATACCCAAAAAGAATAAAGTCAGTGACTTGCCCCGTGTTAACACGATCAATTAAATTACCGCTAGCACCGCCTAAAATAAATGATAAACCCCAGATAGTTCTTTTGTTTTGTATATCTATAAGCATCCAAGCTAAGATAAAAACTACAGCTATTATTGATACTGATGATAAAAATATGCGTTGCCAGCCTCCAGCATCACTTAACATGCTAAAAGCCGCACCAGAATTATAGGTTACAATTATAGAAAAAAAAGAAGTTATTTCAATGCTTTCTCCGTATTGCAAATAACTTGCAATTGCATACTTAGTTGTTTGATCAGCTACTATAATAGCTGTACTCAATAGTAGAAAACTAAGATACCTATATTTATAGTTAGTTAATAATGTATAAATATGTTGAATGTTTATCATAATGTATTAGCTTGATGTTGCTCGGCTGCTTGGATAGTATTTTCTATTAATGAGACTACAGTCATAGGACCAACACCACCTGGTACTGGTGTGATCCATGAAGCCTTTTCTTTAGCGGTGTCAAAGATTAAGTCACCAACTATTTTACCGCTTTCAGTTCTATTTATTCCGACATCTATTACTATAGCACCAGGTTTAATACTCGCACTGTTAATAATATTGGGTTTACCTATAGCAACAATTAGTATATCTGCCGTGGCTATTTCAGTATCTAGATTTTTAGTAAACCTATGTGCAATAGTGGTGGTGCACCCAGCTATAAGCAATTCTAGTGCCATCGGCCTGCCTACTATAGAAGATGCCCCAACTATTAATGCCTTTTTGCCCTTTAAGTTTTCTTTAGTATGAGCTAATAGCTCCATAATACCTTTAGGAGTACAAGGGCGTAACAGTGGTTTACGTTGCACTAATTTACCAATATTATATGGATGAAAACCATCTACATCTTTTTTAGGATCGATTAATTCCATTATTTTATCTGTATTTATATGATTTGGCAAAGGTAATTGCACTAAAATTCCATGAATATCGCTTCTAGAATTTAATTTTTGAATAAGTTGTGCTAACTCACTTTCAGGTATTGTATCTGGTAAATTATATTCTTCAGAGATAATACCAGCTTGTTTGCATGCTTCTTTCTTTTTATTTACGTAAATAGCTGAAGCTTTATCAGAGCTAACTAAAATAACGGCTAAACCAGGTAGCTGTTGTTTTTGTTGCTTCATTATTGCAATTTTAGCTTTTAAATTGTGCATTATCTGCTCAGATATAGCTTTTCCATTAAGTATTTTTGCTGACATTTTATATTTTCCGATTTATTTGAATAACCCGTTCATGTTAAATTAAGAACTACAGTCGCTATTTAAAAGCTAAAAATCCTTAAATTATTGGCATCATATAAAAGAGTTACTTGTATAGCAAAATTAGACTGCAATGTAGTTAATTATACCTTAAATTTATTTTTTTTCATCAATAGATTTCAAGTTATAGTTATTAAATTCTTTACAAAAAATAAAATATTACGCTAAAATGGTATTTCTTAAGTTGATATTAAGAAAATAATAACCATAAATGATTTAACTAACTTTTAAATAAGAAAAAATTATGACAAATATAAAAAAAATTATTGCAGGCTTTTTATTAATGTTGTTATTTACTGTTTCTGCTTTTGCTTCAAATATTACAACGATTGCTATTAAAATGAATGAATGTTTTTCTTATATAGAAAAAATGGCTCGTTATGAACATGAAAATAACGAGCCGTCAGCAAATAATCTACTTAAAAAGCTTCTTTATGAAAGACTAAATTCTTTTAATGACATACTTTTAGACTGTGAACAGACGAAGGTTCCTAATTTTAAAAATTTTGCTGAAGAAGTTATACGTATAGCATTTGAGCTTAAAGATATGATATTATTAGACTTTAAGAGCGGAAACTATATTAAAGATTATAATAAAAGTTTAACATTATCATCTACTGTGGCTGAAATATTTGCAATAAAATTTGACAGTCTTATTGATGGTATTTACGATTATTTAGAAGATAATAATGTCTTTTCTGAGAAACAATATTATGATTTTACTGCAGGATTTAACAAGAACACGTTATTATCAGAAAATGAGCAAAAAGCACTTTTTAATTCTCTTATTCAATGTAAAATTGAAAAACAATAGTTTA
>CAKNAD010000220.1 GCA_929200515.1 Candidatus Gorgonimonas leptogorgiae
AAATAAGACTTAATCCTCGTGGTTAAGCACTTCGCTATGAATTAGGAAGCCCCTTACTTTAGGGAGGGGAGCATGCCACCTATATAATGTTACGTTCTAAGCTATGTTAATATATAATTAATTTTATTACAAATAAAATACTAAGGGTTAATAATATGAGTAATCATTTAGGTAATATGGAACCTAGCTCGAATTATTTAAGTTTAAAAAACCTAAAATGTCCAGCATATATTTTAAAACTGAAATCAGCCATAAAAAAGTTACCTCAAGGACAGTGTTTAAATATTGTTAGTAGCACTATGAATCAAGTTAATGAAATTAAAAATTTTTGTATGCTTAATAGTTTTAGAATAATTATGGAAAAAAAAGAAGGTAATTGTTATTATTTGTTAATATCTAGAAACTAAGGAATTATTATGCAACACCTTTTTAAACATTGGATAAAACAGTATTTTTCAAATTATGAAGCATCACTATTATTAATCTGGTTATTATCTATTGTTTTTATAGTTATTGTAGGGGGTAGTGTTTTAGCTCCTGTTATCACATCGTTAATAATAGCTTATCTAATGCAAGGAATGGTTAACTTTTTAGTTAATAGAAAAATAGCACATAAACTAGCAGTATATATAGTATTCAGTTTTTTTATGACTATACTTTTTGCAGGAATATTTTTTATAATACCCATGATATGGAAGCAGTTAGGAAACCTCATTAATGCTCTACCGCGTATGCTAAATAAAGTAGATGGCGCAATTACACTAGTTTCAAATAAGTATCCTTTCTTGTTGCGTAATGATGTCTCAAGTTTTATGAATAATATTAAAGAAGAGCTAGCCTCTTATAGCCAATACTACATAGCCGCATCTTATACAAAAATTTTAGAATTGATGCATATTTTAGTCTATTGTATTTTAGTGCCTTTTTTAGTTTTTTTCTTTTTAAGAGACAAAGACATGTTTTTAGATTTAGTAAAATCTATGCTCCCTAGTCAGCGTAGACTCATTATGCAAGTAGCCTCTGAAATGAACTGTCAAATAGCTAATTATATCCGTGGTAAAGGCATAGAAATATTAGTTGCAGGCATTGTGACCTATGTGGTATTTTTGTTTTTTGGTTTAAATTATGCAGAATTATTAGCTATATTAGTAGGATTTTCTGTCCTTATTCCTATAGTCGGGGTATTGGTTGTTTCTATTCCAGTAATTCTTGTTGCTTTGTTTCAATGGGGGGGGACAGAACAATTTTTGGCTTTAGCAATAGCTTTTGCTGTTATTCAAATTTTAGATGGTAACGTTTTAGTTCCTATATTGTTTTCAGATGCAGTTGGCTTGCATCCAGTGATAATTATAATTTCAGTTCTTATTTTTGGAAGTATTTGGGGGGTTATAGGTGTTTTTTTTGCAATTCCTTTGGCGACCTTACTAAAGGCAGTAATTAATGCTTGGCCAGTAGAAAATGAATGAAAATTAGTTTTTATAAAAATACAGTGGTAGTAGTTAATATGTTTTTCTTGAGTTGCAAAAGATTTTTATTAGGTATTTGTGTTTTTATGATGCCTAATATAAGTATTGGGTCTTCTATAATGTGTCAGTCTTTAATAAAAAAAGATAGTCACAATAAACAGCTAGTAGATTATATAAAAGATAATAAAAGAGCATCTTATAAGATAATATCTGATAAAACAGATAGATACTACCAAGTAAGAGTTATTAAATTAAAAATAAATACAGTAGTTTGGCCGAATGAAGATGCCACGATCGTGTCTAATCACCCGCAGTGGCAGCACAATGTAACTTTATTTATTCCTAAAAAGGTAAATCATGATACAGCTCTTTTATATTTAGATTCTGGAATCTTGCATCCAAAAGGAATAAAATATTTTCCATTAGCAATAAACGCTTTTTCTATTGCTAACAAGACAAACTCTATAATAATAGAAGTTAGAGATTTGCCTAACCAGTCTTTAATTCTCACTAAAAAACTAGATACTACACCAAATAAAATAGCTGATCCTAAATCTTCTGTTGAAAAAAAAGGCAGTAAACTATTAATTTATAGTTTTGAAAAATTTATAGAAGATCCTCATAGAAATAAACATCTACCATTATTGCTTCCTATGGTAAAATCTATTATTCAAATTATGACAGAATGCCAAGTTTTTTTAAAAAAACAAAATATAGCTGTTAATAAATTTGTTGTTAGTGGTTATTCGAAAAGAGGCTGGGCCGCTTGGATGGCTGCTACAGTAGATAAGCGTATTTGTGCTATTATACCTATAGTTTCAGATTTTTTTTATATTGACAAATTATTAAAATCAAATGAAAGGATAAATACAGTGTTCGGTAGTTTTGATAAAAAAACACTAAGTGGTCAGAGTAAAAAATTAGAGGCTTTAAATCAGTTAATTCAAACCATAGATTTATCTAAATATATGGCAAATATTAATATTCCAATATTTAATATCTCATGTCTAAATGACGAAATATTTCCAGCTAATCATCATCTTTCTTATTTAGATAAGTTAAATAGTAATTACTATTTAAGATCAGTTTCTAGATGTGGCCATTTTATAAATAAAGAAAAGCCTTCTGTTGTTTATGCATCTGTATGTGCTTTTTATGGCAGTTTAATATCAGAAAGAAAATTACCTGAAATTAAATATAAAATAGAAAAAGACCAATTAATCGTAACAACTACTGAGCAGGATAGAATTAAAAAAATTGTACTGCGTACAACTGTAAGTCATGATAAGTTTTTTATTAAAAAAATAAATAAATCAGTAAACCTGATTAAATTTTTATCATACGATAAAAAAAATAAACAAATAACAGCCCGATTAAAAAACCGACAGAATTTATATAGTGCATATACTGTAGAAATAACTTATAAAAATAAACCTTTTCACGATTTAACGCTTACAACTCCCGTGATAGTATTGCCTGAAATATCTAATTGAAATATCGTTAAAAAATAATTTTTTTAACGAAGGTGGCGGAATTCTCCTTTTATAGCCATAGGCTTGGTGGGAGCTAGACAGCCACAAAAGTGTTGGCTTTTTCTACGACAATCTGTTTTTTAGAGTAAATACGGCTTATTTTTTAGCTATATAGGTCAATAAATTTTCGATTATATATTTCATATACTTCTAGTAAATCTTGAAGATTAGCACTGAAGCTATCATCAGGATTTATAGAATATAAAGCTAGCATACACATAAAGTTTTTAAGGTTGATACTTATTTGCGCATATAAAATTATTTTTATCTTTGCTATATCATATGTATTGTCTTTGATATACTCTAAGGTTTTATACACCGTTTGTCTTAGAATATAAATAAATATCAAACTCTTTGAGTGTTTTATGGTTGTTATTGTGTCCTGATAAGCATGAAATATATCAGTTAATTCAATATTAATATTTTTGATTTGAGTAATATCTGTAATCTTCAAATCATTACAAATAGTTTTTAATAATATATCTTTATATAGCACAGTGCTGTCGTATACGAAGGCGTGCTTATGCTTTATTGCTTGTTCTTGATGCATATTAATTTTGGGGTACTCAATAGCAGAATAGTGATTAAATCCTGCGTTGATATTTAGCCTACGAAAATATGTTATATTTGCATTAATGATATCTGATATCTGTATGTTTTTATCATGCAACTTTTTGACATGATGTAATATATTTGGCTCAATATAAGATTTCAAGTATGCATCAACAAGGGTATTTTTTATTTGTAAAAACAGTATCTTTTTTTCTGCACTAGTTGTGTTTTGTCCTAAAATTGCATATCTATCTTTTAGATCATATATAGTTTTTTCTATATAATAAAATTCATCTAGTAAATCAGACATATCCTCAGTATTGGTATTTATTTTTTTTCTTAATGCGGTTATATTTACTTTGAGATCTTCTAATCTTACATATTCATTTATTAAATTATTTACTTTTATAGATGAAGTTTTAGTTATTTTATTTATAACTGATTTTAATAATTTGTCATTGGGAGATAATATTTTGATTATAGGAAATAAAAAATCATAATTTGATGATATATTTTGATTGAAAAAATAATTTTCTCTATTTATAGTATTATAAACTTTCCATATATCAATTTCGTATGTTACATTTTGTATCATCGAAAAAATATCTTTAGCTAAGCTAGCACATTTTATTTTTGGTTCTAAGCTAGGATGGACAGAAAGAATTTCTATAATTATTTTAGATATGTTTTCAAGTTCAATTAAAAAGTTATTATTTGGGTTATCTAGGCTATCTTGGTTATTTATAATACTTTTCAGATTCGTTAACAATTCACGAGCTACTGTATCATCTAAATCATATAGTGCTTTTTTTTTACATTGTTTAGGATTTTGTATAGCTTTTTCTAAAAAACTGAATATTTCAAGCAGTATAGGTTTTTCTTTTTTGAGTGTAGGGTTAAATACACAATCTTTTGTATCTTGAAGAAATGATCTAAGTCTATTAATAAAATTATATCTAAATTTAGTATCATATAAATTTTCTGTATTTAATATAATATGAAATTGGGGAGATTTTGTACCTTGTGGCATACTAATTGTTACAGTTGGTTCTTCTTCTATGCTCCTATCGGATAATGTATCAGATAAACCACTTTCTTCAAAGTGTATATGCTCATTATTTTTATCAACCTGATTTTCGGTATTGGTTATTCCACAAACGGTTCTTGATTTTGCGCTGTAAAATACTTTAGGCGTAGTTGAGTTTGTATCAATAAGGGGATCTGCCACCAAAAAATTGTTTAATTTATTGTT
>CAKNAD010000221.1:0-3110 GCA_929200515.1 Candidatus Gorgonimonas leptogorgiae
TTTTAAGCTAATGTCAGCTAACTCCATGACTAGATGAACCTCAAATTTAAAATCACTACCATTTATTTTTTTTTCAAATACGGATATTATTTTAACAATATTTTCACTATTTCTTAATTTTAATAGTGCTTTTATTTCATCAACCGTTTCCCTCATGCTATGATTCATTGTTTGTTGTTCTGGTAAATTTTTAATAGAGTCAGTATTTCTTTTTGTTTTTATTGCTACTGCTTGGTTAATACAATCATCTTGTTTAATATATCCTTTAGATACAATGCCTTGATAGCCTTGTCCTAATTTATTTTCTACTATGATACTATCTTTAAAAGCATACTGACTTTGTATAAAACTATAAACATTAGCATTATCATCAAATGTTAATCCAAAAGTTTTTTGTACTGCTTCCTCAATAGCAACTTTTCTGCCTCCTAACTTAGGATTATTAATACTTTGGTTGTTGTTTCCAAGTGAAAAGTTTTGATAACCACTAGCTTGAGTGCTGTTAGAGATTGGATGTGACATCTGCCTCAATTCCTTTTGTGCTACGTTAAATCCTTATAAATTATACGATGAGTTGCTTATAATAGCTAATAATTCATAATTAAAGCTCGTAAGTTTTGTGCTCGCTTTTAGCTTTACGTAGCATTAACCATGAGTAAGGGCAACTAGGAGATGGCCTATATTTTTCACCCTGAACTTCGAAGCCAAACTTCTTATAAAACCCAACATTTTTCTCTTTACCGCACTCAAGGTAAGCGGGCATATTATGTTTATCTACTTCAGCTAAACCAGCTTCCATGAGTTTTCTACCCACTTTTTGCCCTCTAGCTTTTTCGATTGTAGCAATACTAAATAAATAATAATAGGGTTGTTGCGGTTTTTGCTTTGCCATGCCCCATTCATAAATATAACCCTTATATATAGATATAAAACCTGCTAAAAGACCTCTTGAAAACATTGAATAGCCAACAGCAATAGTTGATAATAATGAAAGTGATTGTGGGACATATGGTTTCAACCATAAAGTAGCACCTCTATTTTCTGGATCAACATGGCCAAAACCTTCTGGAATATACTTTACTCTAGCACATGCAGAAAAAAATGCTACCAATCCCTGTTCGTTATTTTCACCTAATACCCATTCTGTCACTGGATCGCCAACAAAGCCATTACCGAGAATTTTGCCAATAGTTTCAGCAGCGACATCTGTAATATCAAGTAAGTTGCTTGCATCTTTTAAGTTTTCATCTACAGCAAAGCAATGATTATTATAACTAGCAACCAAGATAAAAATTAGTAACGACTTTAAATAAATTTTTAATATCATTTACGTAAACCTTAGCACACTTTAATTAATTTAAGTTATGTACATCATTAATTGTTGTATTTATTGGTAAGATACTTGCAGATATTTCACTTCTTAATGCAAAATGACAGGCTAAATTGTGTGATTGTTTTAAGAGTATACACCTTCAAGTATTACGTAAAATATATACCGCAAAGGCAACAATTTTGCCTTTAACCTTGTAACCTAAATAAAATACTTTACCCATTTTATTAAAAAAAGCAAAGTAATTGTTTCTATGGCAAATTCTAAAGTAGTCTGAGCCAAAAGGGTGAGTAAATTTTTTTCTAAGCTACTAGCTTGTTATTAGAAGCACAAAAAAACCAATTTCATAATTTAGTCAATAACTAAGCTAAAAGGTTTAAAATTGTATTATTAAATCATGGCTATGCAATTGTTTTCTTAATACATGAATATCTAACTTACAAGCTTCAGCATAAGTTAATATTGAATGAACAAGGTTGTATTTTTTTAAAATTGGAATCAATACATTTTTTATAAATAAAAAGTTATTACAAATATAATGTCTGTAATTAGAGTCTTGTGTATAATAATCCATAGTAAAACGCCATTCTCTAGCATGTATTATATTATGCCAGACTTTTGTTTGAGTAGATATTACCATATTTATGTCTTTTATTATTTCAATTATAGTTTGTTCTGTAGGTGTTTTTCTTAATCCTCTGTAATTGACTATTTGTTGTCCACCAAGACTTGTTAGAGCAATTTTTATATCTGCTAAAATAATATTATTAAGTGTTTCTGGTATTGCACTAGTATTTGCTGTCGTAGCATGTGTTGTATAAAACTTTTTAATATCCTGTTCTCTTGAAATAATTCTATCTGCCTTTAATGTAGCAGCCGATAATTTATTAGAAAAATGTTCTATAAAATCTTTAGGTAAAGTATTTTTGATTACTTTAATAATATCATTAGTATACTTGGGGAAATAACGAATTAAACCATATGCCTGCTCGCCCCATTTATATTCACTACCAAATAACCCTTCAAATAATGGTCTATTAGCTACAAGCTCTAAATCAACAAGGGCAAAATTGATCATATTAGTTTGAGTATCTACAATTAAAGGTAAATTTTCTGGTTTAATATCATTTAAATCTGTTAGGCAGATAAATTCAGCCATTTGTATAACTGCATCTTTTAATGATTTTTCATTATTAGCATAATGTTGTAGTAATTGTTGTTGATTACCTTTTAGTATTTTCAATTCATTTTCAATAATTACCATTGTTGAGTCATATACTTTTTTGTTATTAAGATTTCTTACATCTGCTTCTGGGATAGTTAACCTAGTAAATTTTTTTTCTGCGACTATGCTTTTTGCTAATTTTTGAATTGATATTCTTGCTTGTAAGTATTGGTCATTATCACAAAATTTAAATATTATTCCAGGGAAATGAGATATTTTTACAACTGTAGAATTAGTAATCTTATTTAAAAAAGATATATCATTATGATGTACTCTTGTTTCTATTGAGTTTATTATTTGGTCATTTAAATAAGAAGAAATTGCTTTTGCACTTAATGTTGTAATGCTATATTGATGTATTTTTCCTGTGTTTGTAGCTAACTCAGAAGTATCAGCAGTATGTGTTGTTATTTCATTACAATTATAATCAACGCTGTTGTTAATCATGGATAAACATTCTTATTTTGTTATTAGTTTAAATGTTGTTATGCAGTATAGAGATTGATACCTGTAACATTAGATACTATATCATAAAGGTTGCAATTCACAAGATAA
>CAKNAD010000221.1:3210-4792 GCA_929200515.1 Candidatus Gorgonimonas leptogorgiae
ATAATCTAATGTATAAAAATCAATACGGGTTATTTCAGCATCTGTTTTCAAAAAAGTTTATTGCTTTCTCAAAACTAGGTCGCCGTGGCACATTCCATAAAGGATGATCTTCAAAATGAAATCCTGCATTCTTAATTGTCATGATAAAATCATCAAACATTTTTTTATCTTTTATAATAGTGATTTCTGGAAATTTATCTATTTTTTTTGGTAAAAAAAAAGTTGCTGGGAAATTATCATTGATATTAGAACCTGGATTACCAGCATCATCACTGTGATGAACAGTTTCTAGTCCATATCCTCTATCTAACTTAGTATTAATCTGATTAACTACATCAAGAGATCTTGCTGTTAAATTGCCGAAGTTTTGATTTTCGTTTTCATTTATATGTTTGATTTTATCTTTTTGATCTATGTTTTTATTTTTAAAAATTGACATTTTGCCAGGTCTGTTGTCTTTTGCGTCAGTTTTAAAATTTTCTATTCTAGGGGCAAGCAATAATAAATCGTAATCTGCTGTTAATGGTTTGCCTAATTTCAAATCACAAACAACCTCTATAGGAACCTTATCTTTTGCACTTAAAATTTCATAGCTATCATCTTGTTGATCATATACCGCAATAAAACTTTCTTCCTCGCCACTAGGAGATCTAGCATAAATCATGATGTTTTTATCTTGATTAGCTGTTTCAATGATATTTAACTCATCTCTTAATTCTGTGATTCTTGCCTTACTTATTTTTAAAGGTGTTGTTTTAAAATGACCTTTAGCTAAACCATTTTTTATTTCTGCATTAAATTTTTTTATATCTTTTTCAGAACCATTTTTTTTACTAAAATGTTGATTTTTACAAATAAATCCTGCCTGTGGCCCCCAATTTGAACTTTTACCTTTAACTTTAAAGTTTTTCGTTGGGTACCCTTCTTCAATTAAAGTTCGTGCAATATTTTCTACTGGTCTAATACCAAAAATAGTGTTGCTTGTCTTAGCTACCTCTTGCATCTTTATAGCTTGATTAGCTGGTATTCCAACATTATTTTTTCTTAAAAGCTTGTCTATATTGCTTTCTTTTAGGTGGGTTACTTTATTTTTTGGATTTTCAGTAATTGGAGGATTTAAATTGTTAGATATTTTTTTATTATGTCTTTTTTTAGAGTTATTCGTTATTGATTCTTTGATTTTTGTTTGTTTTATTGTTTTTTTTGCAGTGTTGCTTGGATCGTAAAATACTGTAGAGTTTATCGACATATTTCCTTTCATAAAGATAAAAATCCATGTAATTTTAATTATCTTGTTATTTTTTATTAACAATACTTTCGACAAATAGTTATTTTATTCAAATTTTTTTATACATTAAATGCGGTTGGAGATATGGGTAAAAAAGAATGTTGTTTAATTTTTAAATTAAATTTATATAGCAGAGACTCACTATGCACAAGCTAGTGAAAAATAGAAGTGAAATATCCAGCCTCAAAGGGCAAGGATATTAGCTAGTTTTAAATTGTTGCAAAACTATAAAGAATAATAAAGTTCAAATTCTGCTGGGTGAGTCAACTAGGCAACTTTAGTACAGTCTTCTCT
>CAKNAD010000222.1 GCA_929200515.1 Candidatus Gorgonimonas leptogorgiae
TTGTAAAACTATTACTAAAAAAAGATGTTGCTTTAAACACACAACATAAGAGTGGGCTTACTCCTTTAATGGATGCTACATGCCGCGGCTATCATGATATTGTAAAACTATTAATAGATCATGGCGCTGATGTAAACATACAAAATCTTAAGGCAGACGATTATAGTGCTTTAATGTATGCTGTAAAGCATAATAAAAATGAAATCGCAACAATACTAATAAAATCTGATATATGTAATGTAAGTCAACAAAGTAACGTTGGAGAAACAGCTTTAATGATTGCGATATTTAACAGAAACATTGAAATTGCACAACAACTAATTCAAGCTGGAGCCGATTTAAACCTACAAAATAAAAATGGAAGTACTGCTTTAGGTTTTGCTACAGCCCATGGTTTGTGTGATATTGTAAAACTATTACTAAAAAAAGATGTTGCTTTAAACACACAACATAAGAGTGGACTTACTCCTTTAATGGATGCTGTATGCCGTGGCTTTCATGAGATTGTAATACTATTACTAAACAGGGGTGCTGATGCAAACACACAAAATAATGAAAATAATGACTATACTCCCTTAATGTATGCTATATCAAACAATAGAAATGAAATCGCAGCAATATTAATAAAGTCTGGCAAATGTGCTGTAAATAGACGAGATAAAAATGGAAAAACAGCTTTAATGATGGCAGCATCTAAAGGCAATATTGAAGCTACACAGGAACTACTTAAAATCTTAAAAAAAGATGGTGGCGATTTAAACCTACAAGATGAAAAAGGATATACTGCTTTAATGTATGCTATATTAAACAATAGAAAGGATATAGTAGAACTATTAATAGATAACGGAGCTGATCTAAAACAAACAGACAAAAACGGTAGGAGTCCTATGAAATTATCTAAATATTTAGGATATTCAAATATAACCAAAATTTTGAAACAAGAAAAAAAGAAGTCTTGTTGTGGATAAAATATTTTAAGCTATAAAAATAAGTAGAGTTATTAAAAGTTTTGTAAGACAAATATACTATGCATCTTCTACTTGAATATGCATTTTTTCAGAGATTAGTAAATCTTTTTACTGCTTTCAGAGGGCAAGTTTTTTTAGCTTTTAAACTGCGTTATTACTTTTTAATTTAGCATGAATATAAAGAGACAAGGTAGGCTCCTTGTTTAATAAACTAAAAATTACTTGCTGAAAAGACGCGTCTTCAAGAAAAAAGTGTATATATACACGTAGCAGATGAAAATGCTAGGTATATAGATGCATTGTTGCATCAAAAAATAATTTCTAAAGTAAGGTGCATATAACCATATGATAAAACCTAAATGTGCTTACAATTATTAGCAGAGGAAGTTAATCGAAAATATAACCGACATGCAAATAATCAAAACATAGAAATTGTTATTCATCAACCCTAAATAAATTCACTAATAAGTTTTGTTACTTTATACACGTATTACCAGCAAGTATGACCTTACATAATTAAATTCGAAATACAAGTATTGTATTTCAGAATATACTACATATAAATTAATTTAAAAATACTTTTATATATTAAATAAAAGCTAACATTAAGCAAAGGAGTTGCTATGCTATCAAGCGAAAACATCCAAAAATCTCATGTTCCAGTTGATGCTCCGGTAAGTAGAGTTACTAAAGAAGAAAAAGATTGTGTTATATGCCAAGGACTATTAACAGGAACAGGTATTAAAGGGCTATCCAGTGATTTAGTAGTTATGTACTGCTGTGGAAAGCCTTATCATAAAGCTTGCTTTGTTGAAAATTATAAAAGTTTAAAATCCAGAGGGCTTAGTGTTACTTGCCCAAACTGCCGTCATGCTATTACCGAGAAAAAGCTACTTCGCTTGCCAAGCTATCCAACTATAGAGCAGTTACATCAAAGTCTTCCGGTTATTTGTAGTGTTCCTAGTTGCAAACAGGAAGGAACAATAGAACAATTAAAAAATAGTACGACAGAGTGTCCGAATACACAGGTTAATGTTTTTGAGGATTTACTTCATCACTTGTCATATAGTTAATAATTTGACTGTTTAAGCTTTTATCCTGCATTAGTATTTCTTGATTTAGTTGACATTAAACTTGCAAAACACTGCTTTAGCTAAAAGCTTATAATCACTTGCTGAAAACTCGCATTTCCAACTGCCACGTGTATAAAACCTGCTTTTACCATTGTTTAATTATCTGATTAAAATATCAGTTACTGCTGATATATTTGCTTCAAGAATACCTGTATAAATATTATGATTTATAGCACTGTCTTCGCGATTAATCTGATCAAAAACCATATTTTTAAGCAATATTTCGATACAATATATTGTTTGACATTAGTTTCAATATGTGTTACAATCGACATTTATATTATGGCATAGAGTTAGCTTGAAGGTTGTATTTATCAGTGGCAAGCTACAAATTATGGGCTTACTCCATATGAATGTCATATAACAATATAGATAAATATAATAATAAACATTTATGGAGCAGAGAATACAATATTCATTTTAAAAGGAGTTTAACAATGTTAAGAACAGAACTATATCCATTTATAGGGTCAACAGAAGCAAAACAAGGCATACAATCATTTAATACAAAGGCTGAAACTCAAGGATATGAAGTTAAGGTTAGCCCAACGAAAACATATGTTTTAAGACATAGAGATGGCATGCCTAATCAGTATGAATTAGTAAGTAACGATCAGTTTACTTTAGAAGATAAAGACATTCGTATTTTTAAACAGCAAGACATAGAAGTTTTTTATACTGATATAAAGCAGCTACTAGAAAAACTAGAAGCTTCTAAAAAAGAATTAAATGCAGAAAATACTAAATTATTATCTGCAGATATACATAATAACATTTTAAATGATATTGATGATTTTAGTAAAAAACATTCAATTGAATTAATAACTAACCGGTCTGCGATAAAATATAATGAACATAACAAAGATGAATTTACCATAGCTTTAGAAAATGTAATAAATAATTTAGAAGGATTATGTGAACAATACAAAGCAAATAGTTTAAAATCAAAAAATAAATTTATCAAATTTTTATCATCTATAAAAAGTGTACTTAGTGAATTTTTTACAACTATACAGACGATATTTTTTAATGAAAATTATAGATTGTTTAGAGCAATAGCTAAAAATGATATCAATAAGATAGAAGAATTACTTAGTAACGTAGACATAAATAATGTAAGACAAGGACGTAAAAAGCTAACTCCTTTAATGTACGCTGTAAAAAAGGGAAATTTAAAAGTTATAGATCTATTACTTAAAAATAATGCTGATCTTGATGCAAAAGATAAGAGAGGAAATACTGCTTTAATACATGCCACACTGAATCAAAGATTAGATATTATCCAAAAGCTAGTAGATTCTGGTGCGAATATTGATGAGCAAAATAACATGGGTAATACTGCCTTAATGATTACAGTTTTTAGGGATAGTATAGAAACTGCAAACGAATTAATTACACTTAATGCCAATATAAACTTAACTAATAATCGTAGTGATAGTGCTTTGATGTTAGCAATTTATAGAAACAAACTGAATTTTGTCAAGGAATTAACAGAAAAAGATGCTGATATTAATATAAAGAATATTAAAGGTGAGGATGCTTTTGTTTGTGCATTAAATAAAAAGAAAATAGACCCTTATATCCTTGATTATTTAGTTACAAAAGATAATTGTAATATTCAAAATAAATATGGCGCAACAATAGCTATGATATTTGCAAAAAATAATTTTTCAAATTGTGGTCGGTTGCTTAATACATTAAAAGCGGATGTTAATATTAAAGATAATGAAGGTAAAACAGTTTTAATGCATGCTGCCATTACCGGTAATAGACTATTATTAAAAGAGCTGTTAAATCATCAAAATACTGATATTAATATGGGAGATAATATAGGTAAAACAGCTTTAATGTATGCTGCAGAGAAATATAATGCAAATATATTACAAGAGCTGTTAAATCATCAAAATACTAAAGTTGATAAAAAAGATAAATATGGTCGTGATGCTTTAAAATATGCTATTCGTGAGGTTAACTTACAATCTGTAAGGCAGTTGCTTAAGGCGGGTGCTAATCCTTATTCGGTAACTAATGAAGGTAGGAATGCCTACGAAATAGCGTATAGTGAAAAAAGATCTATAGAGTATTCTAATAGTCTGGATTATTGGGGGTCGTTTGATCTTGATATATATGACATCATTGATGCTCTAAGACAAGTAAGTTAGTTTTATCAAAAAGTGCCGTAAAAACCATTCTTTTAGGTACGGGAGAAAGCCACAGTATAGTGGCAAAATATTAAGATGGGATTCCAAATTTATGATACGTAAAATTTCGTGTCATATGTTAAAATGTAATTATAAATAAATCTAATAAAGTTTAAACATATTACAGATATAAAACCATTGAAAAACTAAAACTAGGTAAAGGTCTTCTAGGCGAAGACGGTATTTTAACACTACTCATAAAACAATTAGCTGAAGTGAGTTACAGTCTGAAATGGAGTAGCATCTATCAAAAAAGACAGTGCTAAACCGTAGAAATGGCTATGGAAATAAAACAGTTAAGTCATCTGTTAGATCTTTTGAATTAGAGATTCCAAGATATAGAGATGGATCGTTTGAACCATAAATAGTAAAAAAAAAGCAAACTAAATTAACTGATGAATTAGATCAAAAAATACCATCCATTGAAAATGCTAGGTTTCAGGCCTAAAGAAAAAGATCTAATTCG
>CAKNAD010000223.1:0-4243 GCA_929200515.1 Candidatus Gorgonimonas leptogorgiae
GGTAGAATGGAAATAGTAAACCATAACAACTTACCTAAAATTGTAGTTGATTATGCTCATACCCCAGATGCTATAGAAAATTTGTTAACAGCATTAAAATTACATAATTATAATAATATAACCTGTGTTTTTGGCTGTGGAGGCGATAGAGACAGAGGTAAGCGCAAATATATGCTACAAGCTGTTTTAAAACATGCGACAAATGTAATTATTACTACAGATAACCCACGCACAGAATCTATAGATCAAATAATCACAGATATGCTACAGGACGTTGCTAACGAAAATAAGCAAACAATTCATATTGTTAAAGATAGACATACAGCAATAAAACAAGCTATTGAAACTACTAATAAAAATGATTTAGTTACAGTAGTAGGTAAAGGACACGAAGCCTATCAGCAAATTGGAACCAAACTCTTAAAATTTAACGATTTAAACGAAATAAACAGCATTTGTAATAAATTGCGAGCGATTAAAACATGATAAACCTATCGGTAAAATGGATAACTGATACCATAAATGCTAGACTACACCCAGCTAAATTTGCAGAACCTATAAGTGAAACATATTGCAATTCTGTTGCTATAGATAGCAGAACTATTGAAACTAAAGCATTATTTATTGCTATATCTGGACCTAATTTCGACGGTCATAATTTTACCAAGCAAGCTCAAGAACAAGGTGCTTTAGTTGCAATAGTTGAGAAAATAGTGCCAGAAGTAACAATACCACAACTTATAGTTCCATGCTGTAGATCAGCTATACGTGATTTAGCTAAAGCATATCGTCAATTACTTAATGGCAAAGTAATAGCAGTAACCGGATCTAGCGGTAAAACATCAGTAAAAAATATGCTCAAAGATATTTGTGTTCAGCAGGGGTTAACAGTAGCAACAAAAGGAAATTTAAATAATCAATTAGGGCTTCCTTTAACCTTGTTAAATACTCCAAAAAACACCGAGTATATAGTATTAGAAATGGGTACGAGTTACTCTGGAGAAATAGCAATATTAACTGATATTTGCAAACCAGATATAGCAATTATTACTAACGCAGGACATGCGCACCTAGAAGCATTGCATAACGTAAAAAATGTAGCTATTGAAAAAGCAAATATAATTAGCAACAGTAATTTTAATGCGACAATAATTTTAAATAAAGATGATCAATATTACGATTATTGGAGTTCTCTAGTAACAAAAGATGCAAAAAATCATAATAAAAAAATAATAAATTTTAGTTTAGCTAATGCTAATGCTAATGTGTATCTAGAATCATATAATGACACAACCACTGGTACAAGTTTTACTGCTGTAATAGCAGACAATAAAATTGAAGCTAATATTTGTGTGTGGGGTAAACACCAACTAGCAAATGTTTGTTGTGCTATTGCTACATCTTTAGCGGCAGGTATAAGATATCCTAATATTATAAATGGAATCAAAAATATAAGCCTAGCTTCAGGACGAGGCAAGAGGTATACTTTAAAAAACAACTCTATAGTTATAGATGAAAGCTATAATGCCAACGTTGAATCAGTAATGGCATCTATAGAACAGTTAGCAAGTTACAGGTTAACAGCACCAACAATTTTTGTATTTGCTGATATTCTAGAATTAGGCAACAATGCTATTGAGCAGCATAAAAAAATAGGCGAGTTTGCCTTACAGCAAGGAATTAGTCAACTGCTAACTATTGGTAAGTTAGCACAAAAAACTTGTGATGTATTTGGTGGTAAGCACTTTACAACTATGAATGATTTAATTGATTTTTTACAACAACAGTTAAACCAAAAAGTAATAATTCTTGTTAAAGGATCAAATAAAATGGATTTAAACAAAGTAGTAGAAGCACTACTATTAAAAAAAATTAAAGGGGATACGGAATGTTATTATGGCTAGCTGATTATTTAGCACAATATTATCATGGGTTTGCTGTTGTTAAATATCTCACATTAAGAGCTATATTAAGTTCTATTACGGCGTTTGCCTTCAGTTTAATAATAGGACCTATATTTATTAAAAAATTATCATCACTACAGCTGGAACAACCAATTAGATCAGACGGCCCGCAAACACATAGCCTTAAAGCTGGAACACCTACCATGGGCGGTGGTTTAATTATCATAGCAATAACAATTAGTGTATTGTTATGGGGTGAATTATCAAATAATTATATACTATGTGCTTTATGTTCGCTTCTTGCCTTTGGTTTTATTGGTTTTATCGATGACTATAAAAAGATAATCAAAAAAGATCCCAAGGGTCTATCAGCAAAATGGAAACTTTTATTGCAAACATTTGCAGGTTTATCTATTGCTGTATTTCTATATTATAATAATCAAACCATAGAAGGACAAACTCTAATCATACCCTATTTAAAAGATGGTAGTATATTTTTGGGTTCATGGTGTATGTTAATATCGTATCTTGCTATAGTTGGTACCAGTAATGCTGTCAACTTAACCGATGGCCTAGATGGTTTAGCAGTTTTACCTATAGTTCTAGTAACTATTTGTTTAGGAATTTTAGCTTATGTAGCCGGACACTTTGGATTTGCTAATTACTTATTGGTGCCGCATGTTTACGGCGCTGGGGAATTGACTGTAATCTGTGGTGCTATCGTTGGGTCTGGATTAGGTTTTTTATGGTTTAATACTTATCCAGCTCAAGTTTTTATGGGAGATATCGGCGCTTTAGCACTAGGTGCAACTATAGGCACTATAGCTGTTGCTATTCGTCAAGAATTAATACTTATCGTCATAGGAGGTGTCTTTGTTATGGAAACGCTATCTGTAATTCTGCAAGTGGCATCTTTTAAATTAATAGGTAAAAGAATATTTAAAATGGCACCAATTCATCATCATTTTGAACTTAAAGGTTGGCCAGAGCCTCGGGTAATTGTGCGTTTTTGGATTATAACCTTTATTTTAGTATTAATTGGGTTGATGTCGCTAAAAGTAAGATAATAAGCATTATGTAGCAATGCTTTTTTAACTAATAGCACCATAAGATATATTTCTTTAGGTGCATAATATAGAACACAAAAACTTTTGCTTATACAAACAAGAAGATATGTAACAGGGTAATTATCGCTTAGTTTTTTCTAATTTACCCTTATAGTTTCAATAAATCTAGATATTTTTGCTTTTCATCACCTAAAAAGTTAAAGTCTTTTTCATATAGCCATTCGTTATCAAGTCTAGCACCTTTTGCGATGAGCTTCTTAATTATCTCTTTATCTTTTGTTAGAGACGCATAAAAAAGAAGATTTTCTTTAGGAAAATTTTTCTTAACATCTTCAAAATTCTCTACCGCTGGAGGTAGCATAACTGTTGCTAGAGTTGTAGCTTCATTGCTACAGTCAATATCTTCAAAAACGGTGTATCCAACTCCAGATACAATGTCAACTCTAGCTCCTGCGTTAATAAGTGCCTTAGCAAGTTCAGTCCGATTTTTCTTTACTACACGGCTAAAAAAACTAAATGCGCTAACATAATGAAGAGCTGTACGATTATCATGATCAACAGCATTAACATTTACACCTTTTGCTATCAACGCTTCAAGTGCAGTTTGATGACCTGACTCCGTAGCATAGTGAATAGCCCTTAATCCCTCCTGGTTTGCGAGTTCCAAATTAGGATTATGAGCCATTATAGCTGAAAACAATTCAGGACATTGCGGTTTTTCCGCTGCCATATGCAGTGCTGTTTTGCCGTCTCCTCTTTGGATATTAATATCAGGGTTATTAGCTAGTAATATATTCAATATTTCTAGATTTTCTGTTTCGATAGCATAGTATAAAGTTGTATTAGTATCACCATCTTGAATGTTAATATTTGCTCCTTTAGCCAACAATATTTTGATTAGATCTACGCTTTCTTTTTTAGTGGCAATATGAATCGCTGCCATTTTTTTACTTGAGTGAAAAGCGTTACAATCAGCACCATCATCAATGAGTTCACAAATTACATCAGGCGACTGATTTAATTCTACAGCATTAGCAACAGAGGAGAAATAGCTTTCTAAACCAGGATTAGATCTGCAGCTAGGACAAAGCTTACAAGCATCTCCTTTTTGTATTTCCCACCATTTATTAATACAATTAGCATGAAAAAAATGCATACCAGATGCATTTTTATAACACGGATTGCAAGATGGTAGTTTTTTTGATACATGTAAAACCGCAACAGAATGTGAGCCAAAAATGTTTTCCAAACAAATAGTGCAGGCTGTAGAAG
>CAKNAD010000223.1:4253-4762 GCA_929200515.1 Candidatus Gorgonimonas leptogorgiae
CTGTAGAAGCATCTGGCATAACACTAGGGTCAATTGATTCTTGATTATGTATTACTTGATTATGTATTATTTGTGGAAACAATTTATCAACCTGGCAGTATTGAAAAGTATATGAACCTATATTCATTTTAATTAATCCTTTTTATTTTTAACACTTAAAGTTACGCATCCCGAAAATATAAAAAAATTTTAAACATAGTGAAGCTATTAATTGAAAATAAGTTAATTTAACTTCATATAATCTAGATATATTAGGATATTAGATATAGTTTTGCTGAATATGAAATGTTTTAAATACAATATAAATTTTTTATAGTTATAGATAGTAAATTGATGTTTTTTTATGTATAACATAACTTAAACACAATAGATAATTTATTTTTATTAATATCTAAACAAATATATTCTTACTCAACTAATTATAATAGACAGTTTTTTTTTATTTAGTTCAGTTTATACACGTGGCAGATGGAAATGCTAGGTTTCAGGGCTAAAGAAAAAGATCTAAT
>CAKNAD010000224.1 GCA_929200515.1 Candidatus Gorgonimonas leptogorgiae
TTTGCCTCGAATTAGATCTTTTTCTTTAGCCCTGAAACCTAGCATTTCCAACTGCCACGTGTATATATTAGTTTATTTTATTTTCGATATTGAATTTACTGTTAGCACTTCTTCAAAATTTTGCTTACCCAATTTATTATAAGCTCGCGGGCGATTTTCTTTAATAATTTCCAAGCCTCTAGCTGCAAGAGCTTCCTCTGTTGCCGGTGACTTTAATATTTTCTGAGTTAAACTGCCTAATTGCATCTTAATACCTTCATGTTGCAATCTATATACTTCTTTATTAATAGCATCTAAAGTTTCTTTGCTTAATAAAGTTATATCATGTTCACATTGCATTTTTTCTAATAGAGTCATATTTTCTGGAATTTGTACTTGTTTTAAATCAAGCCAACTAGAATGTATTCCATACATAACACCGTTAGTAGTATCTGGCTTACAAGTTTTATGTTGTACATTGGCACAGGTATTAATTTTAGCTAAGCTTGCTATTTTTCTACGAACATTATTATCAATTAATTCATCTAGTTTACTCTTAGGAGTATTAGTATATTCAAATGCAGTCTTTAATTGTTGATTGTTTATTTGTAATTTATATCTGGTCGCATAACTACCTTGTTTACGTACATCTTTATAATAACCACCACTAATTGCTGCAAGATCAGCAGCACCATGCATAGCTGCTTCAAGATGACGTTTGAATGCTATAGATTCAACATCTGGTATATTTAATAAACTAGGATTAAACTCATAACTTACAGTATCTTGTTTATTCCATTGGGTAAAGCCATCATTAATTTCAGCACAACGGATAAAATCCATACGATCGCCAAAACGTAATATATTTATATATAAACGTATTTTTTTATCTAGATCCTTCTCATTTACTCCATGTATATCATTTTCTTTACTTTCTAAAGCTAAGGATATTGATTCTAATAATTCTGTAGGAAAATTTTCTTGCATATCTCTTTTAAAATAATAAGCTGCTTGTTTTTCTTCTAGATTTTTAGCAACATCTTCTGCTGCTGCATCATGGTATATTATTGCTAATTGCAATAGAATTTTCTCATCATCACTAAGGCAAGCTAGATCGAATTGTTCTAATAGCTCTATATACCACCTAACATTATTATATGCTCTAAGAACATGAGATGATGAATGTATTTGTTTCCAGATTGTAGGAATAGAATCTAAATATAAACTTGTCACTACTCTTTCTGGACCTGGTCGTCTATAATAATGTTGTAATATTGTTACTATTGTACTATCGTCATTCTTAATTTGATCGAAGACAGGTGGAAGAGCAAAAGCATCTGTTAAAAATTTTAAATCATTTACAATATCATATTTTATCTTTGGCGCTGATGTTTCTACTAAATCAAAATTAATCATTTGCTTTTTTTGTTCTATATATTGCTGTGAGATTGCTAGTTGTGTAGCAAAATTACAATAATCTGCTTGTGATTTATAATTTTCATAAAAATCTACTAATGATTCATATATTTCTTCAGGGCTAACATTACCATATATTTTAATATAATACTTATATAAATTAGAATTATCTTTAAAATTTCTTAATGACATGATTATATGATCTTTAAGTGCTAATAAATCTGCTCCTAAATCAAATAGAATCATTAACATTTGATAATATCCATTAGGAATTTGCAAACGATGTGCTGGAAGTATCAAAATATCTTTTAATAATAGTTGTTTTTCATTTTGATCTGCATTTTGCAATTTTTCATTTATTATTAGAATAGCTTCATGATTATTTGGTTTCTGAAAAGCATTAAATAGCAACTGGGTTCTAAGATTTTTTAGCGATATACCAAATATAAGCCATAGTTGTAATATTTGTTGTTTATAATCTATCATATAGATATAATCGTAATATGATTCGGATACAAGAGAACTTCCATGTAAAAATAGCTCTTTAAATAGATCTAAAGCTTCTATCTCATGTTGTGGATAGCACTCAGCATTATGATGCTTTATATTAATATATCTTCTGTTTTCTGAGCGAAAAAGTATGTCAGCATAATATAAATATTCTCCTTGAAAAAATATTTGATGATTTACATCGATTCCTTGTGCAATTAAACTTCTAAATTTTTCTATATCGTAATTTTCAGGATTTGAAACTATTTTAATAGCTTTTTTAGTTAGTTCAAGTTGTTCCTTATTAAATTTAAATTGTGTGTCTTCTAATAATTTAATTTTAGCATCTACTGGTAGCGTATTTATTATGCCATATAGTTGTTGAGGCTGAAAATTTGCTGAATGACTAAAATCATTTAAATATAATATATTCTTATTTAATTTTTCTAAATCTTCTATTAATTCATCTACAAAATATACTTGTAAACTACCGGTTTTTTCAGAATATATTGCCAATGGAAGCTCTTCTAACTCTAACTCTTTTTCTAATTTTTGCTTTTCTTTAATCAATACGACTATATTATTAATATTTTCTTCATTAATACAAAAGCATTTTATTTGCTGTTTATTATAGCCAATTGTCAATAATTCTGAAATTGGTAATTTACCATCGAAATCTACTAGAGCTTGTTGTTTAATTTTAGGCAGTTTAAAAGTTCCATTAGCCATTAGGTGTCCAGAACTAGCAGGCTGATAAACCTCCCAAATTCTAGCATTTTGTTCGTGTATTTTTTTTATCAAAGCATCAATATTTGATAAACATTTTATATCTAATTGATCTATGTTTATTTCATTGTTCACTAAGCTACAAGTGGCAGCATTATATTTATAGGCAGCTAATAATTCTAAATTTGTTATGCCTAAAGTTATATCTTCTGACATAGCTCTCATTTTAACAGGTACATTGGGAATCATTAAAGAAGTTGGCCTAGGATATGTTTTTGCTTCATTTAAATAGAATACTTCTTCTTTGAAGCTTACAACTCTAAAACCTAAACTATTGCTATAAAACTCTTGAAAAATTTTTTGTTTTTTCTGTTGTTTTTTATATTTTATATTTTCACCAGTATTATTACACCTATAATTTATATTTTCTGCAGTAATATGCATTGTTATTTCTCTCATTAACTTAATGTATGTTTTTTAATATAATTCACAAATTGTTTAGACTAATTTACAACACAAAAGTTTTATATGATTCATTTTAAATAAAATTTAGTGTTAATAAATTAACTATTTTCAAATTGGTTTTTCACACTTAAGAATTGTTAATGTTATTTTATTTTTATTTAGGGAATCAAAGTTAAGAACTAATTTTAAAGTAATTAGTCTAACAAAATGATTGATTATAATGTTTGTTATTAAATTTCATTGTAACAAAGTAGACCATATGAAGCACAATACACTATTTTAGGGTGTTAATACTAAAGATTATTCATTTATTAAATAAGAAATTTTATGAACATTTTATCATCAGAAACTTCACTGATATCTATTCAATTAGATGGAGATAATACAAACCAAAAATTACTTGCCGAAAAACTGTATATCCAAGTAGAAGGCGTATAAATTATCCAAAATATTGTGGTGGTATACCGTGGTGTGATTTTAATCGATCTAATACAGTTATTAACCTATATTAAAAATCAATACAATACAAATTAATCAAATGAATATAAACAATACCCCACTAGAAAATAATACAAACATAACAGACACAACTAGTCAAGGAAGTAATTTTAATCAATTATCGGTTCAACAGCTTGAGCACGTGACAACTAATATTATGCCTATTGTGGCAGATGATAGGCGTAATAAAGAAATAGCAAGTTATCAAATTACTAATGCATTAGAAGTACCACATTTTTCTAGTGTTATTACTGGTATTCCAACAGATGAATCTTTTATCATTATGTGTCGGCATGCTGAACAAGAATTAGTAGCACAACAACTTTCTAATATGTTGCAAAAAGCTAAATATACTGACATTAGGAAATGGGCTCTTGAACGCAGTTTGTGTAGTAAGGACGATGTTATACTTAGAATAACTCCGTTAGAAGTTGCAGCTAAGTATAATAATTTCTCAGTTTGTAAGGTGATAATTGAATATTTAAATCCTAAAAATATTATACAACGAGCGATTTTAAAGGGTATTGGAGAGTTTGGGGTATACGGATCTTATGCTCAAGCTTGGGGCATACGCCATGCATTTATTTCTGCAATATGTAACAATGGAAATTTAGATTTAGCACAATATCTTTATATGTTATGTAGTGAAGATTTTCTTAAATACCTAAGCGAGTTTACTTTTTTTGAGATGCTATTTATTATACATATAGAAAATTGTTTTAATACTAGTGTATTAGATTTTTTACTAAAAAAAATAGAACAATTTCTAAATACATGCACCGAACCTGATTGCAAAGGTTATTTTCAGTCCCGGATACTCGCTTCATTAAAAAAGTGGGTAAATGTCAAAAAATGGGACATGGTACTTCATATGCTAGATAAAAACCTTAGCATTGATTATAACTCTCAACCGTTTATATATATAAAATGTTTTATACTGCGCTTTAGAAGATAAACAATTTGCTATAGCTTTAAAGATACTAAAGAAATTTCCTACAGATAAAATACTCTTTGAAAAAGATTCTCGTGATGTTTTTATAAAAGAGACAATTTTAAATATAGCGGCTATGCACTTAGATGCCGAAACAGTGGTCTGGTTGTTATATATTGCTAAATTGTCTCTTGAAAAAAATGATATATCTCCTATTTCCGCTTTAGATCATGCTTTATCACGTGACGACTATACTG